>CAZYKY010000095.1:0-1062 GCA_964648405.1 uncultured Candidatus Saccharibacteria bacterium | reverse complement strand
AGTGGACGCTGCGCATGCTTCTTGACGGGGACATGGGGCGGATTACAAAGGCGCAAAAAGAATTTTTATCCAAGACATACGCATCAAACGAGCGCATGATATCTCTGATTAACAATTTGCTCAACACGGCGCGCATTGAGGAGGGGAAACTAACCGTGGAGCGCGCCCCCTTTGACTTGGCGGCGCTTGTGAAAAACATCGCTTCCTTGTTTCGCGAGGATGCGCAGAAAAGGAATATACTGCTGGAGGTTGTCATCGCCAAGGAGGGTTCTTTTGAAGTGATTGGCGATGAAGAAAATATCCGTTTTGTGGTGCAGAATCTTTTGGAAAATGCGCTCCACTATACATTGGCGAAGGGAACGGTGCATATTTCTCTTACAAGGGAGCGCGAGCGAGTTTTGTGCGAGATTCGCGACAACGGAATTGGCATTCCGCAAACCGAGCAGAGCAGGATATTTGAAAAATTTTTCAGAGCCGAGCATGCCCGCATGGTTGATACGGAAGGATCCGGACTTGGTCTGTATATGGCAAAAAATATCATTGAGGCCCATGGAGGAGAAATTCGGTTTACCTCAAAAGAGGGTGAAGGGAGTATATTCTCGTTCTTTTTGCGCGCGTATGACGGCGCGAAGGAAAAGGTTGCGGGAAGTGGCAGTTCGTCGTACCATACACCACGGAGGGAGTAAGAACACTAATACACACCTATTTTATGTCCAAGATTCTCACGGTTGAAGACGACGCGTTTTTGAGGGAGCTCATCGTGCAAAAGCTTTCCCAAGAAGGGTTTGAGACCCTTGAAGCGGTGGACGGAGAGGATGGAATGCGAAAAGCAAAAGCCGAACATCCCGATTGCATTTTACTTGACCTTATTTTGCCGACCATGGATGGGTTTAGCGTCCTTGCCTTTCTCAAGCGGGACCCGGAGCTTTCGCGCATTCCCGTGGTCATCCTTTCAAACCTGGGACAGCAAGACGACATTGACAAGGGGCTCAAGTTGGGGGCGGCCGACTATCTTATCAAGGCGCACTTTACTCCCGGAGAGATTGTTGCCAAGGTCAAAGA
>CAZYKY010000094.1:0-1064 GCA_964648405.1 uncultured Candidatus Saccharibacteria bacterium | reverse complement strand
CCCCGGCTTACGACCCCCGAGAGCATGAAGCGCGTTTTGCGCCAATATTCAAAAACTCTGGAGGCGGAGTTTGGAGACATCATCAAAAACGAAATCGGCGGGATTAAGACCCTCAAAGACACGGATGAAAACAAGCATGAGGGAGAAACGCTTGAAAAAGTCGCCGAGGAGCTTCCGGTCATCCGCATTGTTGACACATTGCTAAAGCATGCAATTTTACAACGGGCTTCCGATATTCATATTGAACCGACCGATCAGGAGGTGGTGGTGCGCTATCGCATTGACGGCATTTTGCGGGATGCCATGGTGCTTCCGAAACAAGCTGCCTCCGGCATTGTTGCGCGCGTGAAGGTGCTCTCAAATCTGAAGCTCGACGAGCATCGCCTTCCGCAAGACGGGCGCTTCAAGGTGGAAAGCGACGAATACAAATACTCGGTGCGTGTCTCCATCCTTCCCGTGTTTGACGGAGAAAAAATCGTGATGCGTCTTCTTCCGGAAAACACAAGCGCGTTGTCGCTTGAACAGCTCGGGTTTACGGGCTGGTCGCTTGAAGAAGTCCACAAAAGTTTGCGCAGGCCGGTCGGCATGGTTTTGGTGACCGGGCCCACGGGGTCGGGGAAAACAACCACCCTCTATTCAATGATGGGTATTTTGAACACTCCCCAGGTCAACATATCCACCGTGGAAGATCCCATTGAGTACCGCATCCCGCGGGTCAACCAAACGCAAGTCAACCCGAAGATCAAGCTTACCTTTGCATCCGGATTGCGCTCGCTCCTGCGCCAGGACCCCAATATTATCATGGTGGGCGAGATTAGGGACGAGGAAACCGCGAATCTTGCCATCAATGCCGCGCTCACCGGGCACCTTGTCCTTTCCACATTGCATACCAACAGCGCCGCGGGGGCGATTCCCCGCCTGATTGACATGGGGGCGGAACCCTTCTTGATCTCATCCACCTTGAGCATTATTCTCGCCCAGCGTCTTGTGCGCCGTCTGCATGAAAACAAAGAAGAATACAAACTGACCGACGAGATGATTGCGCAATGTGCTCCCTACTGCGA
>CAZYKY010000093.1:0-1127 GCA_964648405.1 uncultured Candidatus Saccharibacteria bacterium | reverse complement strand
CACGGGCGGTTTTCTGTTCCCATCTATGCTATACTAATGCTGTAGGGGGGACAGTCCCCCCTACGCAATCTATGCCAAGAGCGAATAGACAATTTGAAATCGGCGGAGTGTACCATGTCATGAATCGTGGCGTAGAAAAGCGCGACATTTTTCTGAAACCCCAAGATTATTCACGCTTCACAATTGCTTTAGAATTTTTCAACCGTTCTTCCACGATTGATCTGTGGCCGCTTATTGCCCACGGCGTAGGCGAAACCGCCGTAGGGGGGACTGTCCCCCCTACGCGCATATGGAAAAGATTGGAGGATGAGAGGAAAAAATCTCGCGATGTTCTTGTGGAGCTTTTGGCGTTTTCGCTGATGCCAAACCATTTTCATCTCATCGTAAAAGAGATTGTCGATGGGGGAGTATCTCTTTTTATGAGAAAAATGGGAGGATACGCGGGATATTTCAATAAGCAGTATAAGCGCATTGGTCCGTTATTCCAATCGCGATATAAGGTGGTTCGGATTCAGACAGACGAACAACTCTCAGCCGTATTTCATTATGTGCACGCAAATCCCATAGAAATTTTTCATCCCGGCTGGAAAGAGCATGAATGTATTGATCCAAGTAAATTGCTCCGAGTCCTTGAAGAATATCAGTGGTCAAGCTATCAAGATTATTTTACCACTCCAAATTTTCCGTCGGCAATAAAGAAAGATTTTTTTCTGGAATTTTTCGGCAATCAAAACGCATGCAAAAAAGCGTTTCAAGATTGGGTTATATCAAAAGCAAGGCTCGAAGCGGTACCTGAGCTGTAGGGGGGACTGTCCCCCCTACAGCTCAGGGGAGGGTGCGGAGGAAGGCGTCCGCTTCTTGCCGAATGGCAGGGTCAAGCTCCGCCGCTTTGATTGCCTCTGTTCTCGCTTTGCCAAACTCTCCAATATCCCTGTATGCCATGGCGAGCGAGACACGATAGGATGCCTTGTTTGGAAATCTTTCAACCATTTGTACAAAGACGCCTGCCACTTGAATAAGGTCTTGTTTTTGCCGGTACGCCTGAATCATCTGAGAAAAGGAGACCATCGAGTATACGTCGTATTTGAGCTCTGATGCCATAATGCGATCTGCCTCAAACTGTTTCT
>CAZYKY010000092.1:0-1190 GCA_964648405.1 uncultured Candidatus Saccharibacteria bacterium | reverse complement strand
TCACGAAGGTCGGAAAGGCGGGGGCGCTGGGGGGTTCTCTGCTCCACGGCGCGGGAGAGCTGGGAGAGGGCAAGCACGGGGATGTTGAGTTCCCGGGCGAGCCCTTTGAGAGAGCGCGATATCTCGGTGGTCTGCTGAACGATTCCCGCCATGGTGTTTCTTGGATTGATGAGCTGAAGGTAGTCAACCACGATGAGCCCGAGCCCGTGCGTCGCCTGCAGGCGCCTTGCCATGGCTCTCATGGAAAGCACATTCTGGGCGGAGGTGTCGTCAATAAACACCGGGGCGTCGGCGAGCACGCCCATCGCCTCCTGGATTTTTACAAAATCATTATCAGCCCCCTGGGAAGAGAAGTGCCCCGTGCGCAGGCGCCACGAATCAACATTTGCCTGCGAGGCGACAAGGCGGTCAACCAGCTGGTCTTTGGACATTTCCAAGCTGAACACGCCGACGGGAGTTTTGTGGTTGATAGCCACCCGCCTCGCGATATCCATGGCAAGGGCGCTTTTTCCCATGGAAGGCCTCGCCGCAAGAATAATCAGGTCGGCATTCTGAAATCCCGAGAGCATACTGTCCAGATCGGCGAATCCCGTTGGCACCCCTCTGGTTGCGGTTTCTTTGCGAGAGAGCCGGTCATACCGTTCAAACGTCTCCTCAAGCATCTCCTTTACTTTTATGAAGTTGTGGGAGAGAGAACGCTGGGCGATGCTGAAAATCTTTGCCTCCGCCTGGTCAACCAGCACCTCGGGATCTTCGGCCTCGTTGTATCCCAAGAGGCCGATGTCATAGGATGCCGCAATGAGATCTCGCAGAATGCGCTTTTTTTGAATGATCTTGGCATAACTCATCACATGCGCCGCCGTGGGCACGCTGTTGATGAGCTCGGTCAGGTAGGCGTTGCTCCCGACCGCCTCAATTTCGTTTTTTTCTTTGAGGCGCGAACTTATAGAGAGAAGGTCAATGGGCTCTGAACGCTCGAACAACTCAAGCGCCGTGGCGTAAATCTTCTGGTGCGCGGGCTTATAGAAATCCCGCACTTCCAAAATATCGGCAATTTTGGTGATGGCGTCTTTGTCGAGCATGAGGGAACCCAAAAGCGAGCGCTCCGCCTCAATGTTCTGGGGAGGAAGCTTGTCTGTCTGCCCGCGCTTTTGCACCACGTTCTCTTGCGCCATACGAATACTCAACCA
>CAZYKY010000091.1:0-1264 GCA_964648405.1 uncultured Candidatus Saccharibacteria bacterium | reverse complement strand
GGCGCCGTCAGCTCCATCTCCTGAAGCAAGAGGATTGGTGGTGTCAAACTTTCCTCTTGAAGTGCTGCCACTGTCTAAAAGAGAAATATTTGCATTTGATCCGCTTCCTCTTGCAATAAGCCCATTCAAACGCAAATTTCCGGTATCTATATCAAGCAGAGCCGATGGCGATGCCGTCCCGATTCCGACGTTGCCGGACTTCACAATCAATCCGTAATTATTACCAGCTCCAGTTGGAGCGTCAACATACAACCCATACGCAGTGGTGGCAGTGGTAGCGGCAGTATTGATTTTTAAACCATATGCCTCAGTTAGGGAAACATTGGAGCCCTCAGAAGGAGGGCCGTCAATGGTGAGAGTCGCCGCATCATCCACGGTAACAGTGGCAGTATCTCCCGCAATAGTCGCTCTGCTGAAAAGATAAGAATCCATTTGGCTGGTAACTTGGGTGGTGCCGGTTAAGGTAATGGTTGCCGGAGTTAAGGTGAAGAAGGTCTTCTCCGCTCCTGCAGCAGAAGCAATGCTCGCCGCAGATCCTGTAATGGTAAGTGCTCCTGTGGAAGAAAGAGAAAAATCAGTAAAATTGGCGGCGGAGCCATTAGCATCATTATATGTGAGGCGAAGAGAGTCTCCAGTTGCATGGTTAATTTCCAGGGCGGCGTCCGGAGCTGTGGTGCCAATGCCAATGGTGCCTGCGTTGAGTATTCTCATTGCCTCAACTGCTCCGTTATCCCCCGTTTGGAATATGATGTCTGCCCCTGTCGTTCCTACGCCAGACGTGGAGCGGAGAGTAAGGGTGGAAGTGGTACCTGTGCCGCCGATGACAAGAGGATCTGTGATGGATGTGGTGAATGTTGGGGCTGTTCCAAGCACGGGAGAACCGGTGCCTGTGACTGTTTCCCATGTGATGGTGCCTGCGTTGTTCTGGAGGAGCTTGAGGCCCGTGGCGGATGTGACGGCAAGGACGGTGTCGGCAGAGTTGGCGCCGAGTATGGAGCCTGCGGCTACAGTGGAGAGACCTGTTCCTCCGTCAGCAACGGCTACATCAGTACCACCTACCCTGTAGATGTATGATGTGCCTATGGTGACAGCAGTGGGGATGTCTGTGGATATGGAGGGAACACCGGCGCCACTTGTGACGAGGACGCCTGAGTTAGCTGTGGCTAATCCCGTGATAATGTTGTCAGAGGAGGAGTAGAGGAGTTGGCTGATTGTGGTGGTGGCGGGGTAGGTGGCGGTGGACCATGCGGGGGTGGTGGAGGAT
>CAZYKY010000090.1:0-1265 GCA_964648405.1 uncultured Candidatus Saccharibacteria bacterium | reverse complement strand
GTGCGCGGGAGAGGACTTGAACCTCCAAGGGCTTGCGCCCACCACCCCCTCAAAGTGGCGTGTTTGCCAATTTCACCACCCGCGCATACGCGCCTTATTCTTGGGGCGCGATATCTTCCTTCTGCTCTTTTGGAGAAAGGCCAAGCTCTTTTGCTTTCAGGCGCGCCCGCTTTCCCTTTGCGGCTCTTAGGTAGTAGAGTTTTGCCCGGCGGACTTCCGCATGTTTTACCACCTCGAATTTTTCAACAAGCGGAGAGTGCAGAGGGAATATGCGTTCAACTCCGACTCCCTGGCTTATCTTGCGAACCGTAACGGTTGCATCAACTCCTTTGCCGTGCTTGTGAGCCAAAACGACGCCTTCAAATATTTGAATTCTTGTCTTCTCTCCCTCCTTGACGCGCTGATGGACGCGCACGGTGTCTCCCGATGTGATATCGGGCAGATTCTGCTTTTCGTATGCCTGTGAAAATTGTTTGATTACATCTGTCATATACTTTGATCTCATGCGAGCGTGTCAAGGATTGTTTTGAGGTCTTCTGGCAGGGGAGAACGAAACTGGCGCACGGACCCGTCGGGCATTGGCAGAGAAAGCGAAGTGGCGTGGAGGAACTGCCTTTTGAGGCCGGCGGGAGCCCTGCTGTGCTTAAATCCGTACAGCGCATCTCCCGCGATTGGATGCCCCAGATAGGCCATGTGCGCCCGTATCTGATGCTTTCTTCCCGTCTCCGGCCGGACGCGCAAGAGCGTATACTCTGCGAAACGCCGTTCCAGATTGTAGAGGGTGCGGGCGTAACGCGCAGAGGAGGCGCCGTTGTTTTCCAGAGGTGCTACCCGTTGTTTTATTCTGTTTGCGGGGGAGCGATCCATCAGAGTTTCCAGAATGCCCTGCGGCGTTTGCATGGCGCCTTCCACGAGACAGAGATACTCTTTGCCCACCGTGCGCTCTTTGAACTGATTTTGAAAAAACTGGAACGCCTCGGCCGTCTTCGCAACGACGAGAATTCCGGAGGTGTCCTTATCTAAGCGATGGACAATTCCGAATCTCCTTTCTTGCCCGAGTGCCCGGAACACCGGCGAATACGACGCAATCTCTTCCCCAAGTTTCTCTATGTCAATTCCCGCCGGCTTGTCGAGCACGGCCACCGTATCATTTTCGTAGAGAATATTCAAGGCCATACGGTGGGCGGTAGAGGAGTCGAACCTCTGACCTCAACAATGTCAATGTTGCGCTCTAACCAGCTGAGCTAACCGCCCTCTCCAATTAC
>CAZYKY010000089.1:0-1303 GCA_964648405.1 uncultured Candidatus Saccharibacteria bacterium | reverse complement strand
AGGAGTTTCAGCCCCTCAAAGGAGCACAGCTTCTCTCATGGATTGCAAAAGAGTTTTCCGGATACGGGAAGGTGATTCGCAGAGAGGCGGCGGGTATTCTTGCGCGGCACGGAGGAAGCGACCTGTGGTTTTTGGCACACGAGATTCAAAAAATCTCCCTTGCCGTTCCTCAAACACAGAGAGATATTCCAACCGAAGATGTCCTTCCCTTTTCCGGGGACTCCCGCGAATATAATGTTTTTGTCATGCTCAACGCAGTTCTCTCGGGACGCACGAGCGAGGCGTTCGGCGCGCTGGACGCCCTTCTGAGACAGGGGGAGCACGCGTTGCGTATCTGCTCAGCCCTTGGATTTCAAGTAAGAAGCCTCCTTATGGTCAAGGCGATGGTTGAGCGAGGGGTTCTAAAAGAGCGCATGGCTTCCGTGGGGGGACTGCAGCCCTTTGCGGTGAGGAATATGCTCGTACTCCACCAAAGATTTTCTCTTGGACGGCTCGTTGCCCTGCACAGGCGCGTCGCACGCCTTGATCGCGATCTCAAAACCGGGCGCGAAGATCCACAGAGCGCTCTTTTTACACTCCTCTCCCGTCTCTAATTGGAGACAGGGACCTTGAGGAGTTTTGCAACGCGGGACTTTTTGCGGGAAGCCGCGCGCTTTTTTATGACGCCGGTTTTCGCTCCTTTGTCGAGCGCCTTGTATACGCCGGAAAGAAGAGCGGACGCCTCCGCCTGTTTTTTATCGCGCACGAGTCCTCTGACCTGCTTGATGATTCGCTTGATCGCGGTTTTGCGCTTGAGGTTTCTCGCTTTTCTGCGCACGGACTGGCGCAAGGCCTTCTTTGCGGATGATGTGATTGGCATAGCATGGGTATAGCAGAAGAAAAGTCAAAAGTCAAAAGTGGGGACTGGTTGGAGTTTAAGGGAAGCTAGGGGAAGCTAGGGGAAGCTAGGGGAAGCTAGGGGAAGCTAGGGGAATCTAGAGGAATCTAAGGGAATCTAAGAGAGATTAAGGGGAAACTAGGGGAAACTAGGGGAAACTAGGGGAAGCTAGGGGAAGCTAGGGGAAGGTTAGGGGAACATAAAGGAACTTGGGGAACCCGGAGGAAAGATGGGGGAGTATAGAGAGGAGGGAGTCCCCTATGTGTTCCCTTAGCAATCCCCTAATATCCTCTAATATCCCTTAAAATCCCTTAACTATCCCTTAACTATCCCTTAACTATCCCTTAATATCCCCTAAAGCCCCCTAGAGGTTTGATATGATGTCTCGGATCTCCGCGGCCCGTTCAAAGTCAAGGCGCTTTGCCG
>CAZYKY010000088.1:0-1354 GCA_964648405.1 uncultured Candidatus Saccharibacteria bacterium | reverse complement strand
TTTTCGTGGTGGATGGCATGAGCGAAGATCGGAGTCGTGCAATCGCCGATGACTATGCGCTTAGGTATCCCCATGTGCGCATTCTTCAAAATCTCCGTTTGATAACCCCGTGCGCGCTCAATATCGGCATCCGCGCGGCCAAAGGCGATTATATTCTTGTGATGGGAGCCCACGCGGTCTATCAGTCAGATTATGTGTCTCTTTGCGTGCGCAATGCCGAAAGCTCTCATGCGGACAATGTCGGAGGAATACTCAATACCATGCCGGCTTCCGATTCGCCGCAAGCCAAAGCCATAGCTCTCGCGCTTTCTCATCCGTTTGGGGCGGGAAATGCGCGTTTCCGGGTCGGGCTTGCGAAACCAGAATGGGTGGATACGGTTTTTGGGGGGTGCTATCGCAGGGATGTGTTCCAGAGGATCGGTCTTTTCAACGAGCGTCTTGTCCGTTCGCAGGACATGGAATTTAACACGCGGCTAAAGAACGCGGGAGGAAAAATTTTGCTGGTGCCCGACATCGCGACCCTCTACTATCCGAAAGCAACCCTGCGCGAGTTTTTTGCGCACAACGTGAGTGACGGCATCTGGGCGATTTATCCTTTGCGCTTTGTGAAAACGAGTTTTTCTCTGCGTCACTATATTCCGCTCGCGTTCGTGTCATGTCTTTTGGGTTCCGCGCTGTTGGGAATGTTCTTCCGGCCGTTCCTCATCCTTTTTTTCATGGGATTGTTGCCGTATCTCGTTCTCTCTTTCGCGGTGGCGTTTGTTATCGCGAAGAAACGACGCGATATTCGTTTACTGTTTTTTATGCCTCTGGCGTTTGTGTGCCGCCATGTCGGGTACGGGCTTGGTTCGCTGTACGGAGTGTGCACGTTTTTTATGGTGAGAAACAAAAAATGATGAAACAGCTTTCTCTATGGGGAAAATAGCAAAAAGAATACTTGACGCTGTTGGTTCTTTCGCGGGACTTGTTGCGCTTTTGCCGTTTTTTGCGCTTGCCGCGTTTCTTATCGCAAAAGAATCGTCGGGGCCCGTATTGTATCGGGGGGTGCGCGTGGGAAAGAATGGCGCGTTGTTTCACATGTTCGAGTTTCGCACCATGGTGCAAAACGCCGATCAGATTGGCGGCCCTTCCACCTCGGGAGACGACCCCCGCCTTACAAAGGTCGGGGTCGCGTTGAGAAAATATAAGCTCGACGAATTTCCCCAACTTATCAATGTGCTGAAGGGAGAGATGAGTTTGGTGGGGCCCCGTCCCGAAGTTCCTTTGTATGTGAATATGATGACAGAGGAGGAAAAAAATGTTATCTTGTCTGTGAAGCCCGGGATCACGGATTTGGCGTCTTTGTGGAACATTG
>CAZYKY010000087.1:0-1382 GCA_964648405.1 uncultured Candidatus Saccharibacteria bacterium | reverse complement strand
GGCGGAATCACGAGGGGACTCGCCGGACTTTTCAAGCACCAGCTTTCTTACAAGGCGATCAAGTTTGACGCCGTGTATTTTTTCGTTACGGTCGCCCTCTCCGGACTCACGGGATTGGGCGCGACGCTCGCTCTGGGTAGTATGCTCGGGGGCGGGAATGCCGCGCTCGCGTTTGCAATGGCCGTGGGGTACGCCGGAGGGGATTTTCTGGAAGGGCTGTACAAAGTCCTGTTCAAAAAAATCTTTTCATGAGTCCGCAGTCGTTTAAAGAGCGCCAAGGATACGAAATTGGCGCGTGGTGGGTTCCCAGAGTTACCGCCATTACCTCTGTTGTTTCAAAGCCCGCGCTGGCGCGCTATTACGAAGAGTATCTCACTCTGGAGGAGGCGCTGGACGGGCTTTCGCATTCGGCGGACTGGGGAACGCTCGTGCACTCGACAATTCAAGGGGTGCTATGCGGGAATCGCCAGACGGTTGACGCGAGCATCGCTCCTTCCGTGCGGGCGTTTTTGGACTGGAAAAAGGGGCGCGAGTTTCAACTGCTCGAGGGTCCCGAAGGAGTGGAGCGGAGGGTGCTCGACAAAGACCACAAATATGCGGGCACGATTGACCTTGTGGTGATGTATGAGGGGAAAAAAGGCATCGTTGATATCAAGACGGGCAGTTCGCTGTGGGACGAGTACGCGCTTCAGACGGCTGCGTATTGCAACGCCTACAACAAAAGCGTCGGCGCGACGCTTTTTGAGCGAGGAGATGCCCGATGTCAAACGCGATGGATTCTGCGCATAGACCAGTACGAAGAGTGCAGAGGATGTTTGGCAAAGCGCAGGATCAAAGAGGGAAGACCAAAGGTGCGCGGAGGGAAGAGGACGTGCAACCACCAGTGGTCTCCCCCGACGGGAGTGGTGGAGTTTTGCGAACTGCACAACCAGCGCGAGGACTTTGAAGCGTTTCTGGCGGCCAAAGAACTTTGGGAGTGGTATTACAAAAGGACGCTCGCCAAAATATCCAATTATGCAAAAGCATCGTGACGGGCACTTGACAGGGGTGGAGCCGCTGTTACAATGGCAGTGTCATGAAACGGGTATCGTCTGAAATGCAGTACGTTTCGTTGTGCGTGTTGGCGCCCCGGTTTATTGTTTCTCGCAAAACGTTCCCGGATCCGTCGACTCCTTCTTGAGAAGCATACCGAAAGTCACGAAGAAGTCGAGGGATCTGGCACAAAGAGCCAGATTTTGTCTTTTTATCCGCATGCATGGCTGAAACATTCTATCTCACGAAAAAGGGATTTGAGAGAATTCAAAAAGAGCGTCAAGCGCTTCTGGATTTTCTCATCTTCTATGGTTTTTCGGGGTCGCTCTGGGTGAGCTGGCCGTTCATGG
>CAZYKY010000086.1:0-1403 GCA_964648405.1 uncultured Candidatus Saccharibacteria bacterium | reverse complement strand
CTCCACGAGGCGGCGTGCACAAGGATACTATCTGAAGTTCTCTCAGCAGATGTGAAGCTAGGCCCATCAACTGAAAAACCCTATGATGCCCTGATGCAAAAACTAAAAGTGGAAATACTGTTTAATTACCTTGTTGATGCATATGCAGTTGGGACAAACCAACCCGACGTAGTAAATCATTACACGCCAACCAACGTAGGCCCCCATGGAGGGACAAGGGTGCTGCTTAATAAGCCGGTTGAAACTACTTCCAGCAAGCTCCTTTCCGGCTCAGAACAAGCTTCACAATACTTACTTGCTGTCGCCTCTGTTGCAGGCCTGAGACTAGGCAAAGAAGCCCTAACTTCAAAAGAAATCGGAGAACTGCACGGCAAAAAACTTCGAAAAGTGACGCGGCAGCTTGTTCTCGAGAACATAGTAAAACCGTACAAGGCCGTGGAAAATGATGGCTAAAACTGTCAAAATAGGCGTCCTTGGCGGCATAGGCCCTGAAGCTACCGCAATTTTTTATCTGGAACTCATACAAAGGCTCCAGGCTGAGGGGCTGGTGGAAGATAATACAGACTTCCCTCAAATTTTGATAAACAGCATTCCTGCTCCGGAACTAGTATTTGATGAGACTGCAGAAGAAGACCTAAAAGCGTACGAAACCGGGCTGGAGGAGTTGGATGCTGCAAATCCCGACTTTATCGTGATGGTTTGCAACACGATACACTTACATTACGACAAGTTGAAAAAACAGTTAAAATCTCCACTAATCAATCTAAGAGAGGAAATGCGCAACGAGTTATTAACGCGAGGAGTGAAAACAGTCACTGTTCTAGGCACGCCAACCACAGTCCAAAAAGGATTATATAACTTCAAAGGCATAAATCACCAGAATCCAACTAATGGCGAGCTAACCTTGCTTAGCAGAGCAATTCACAGGTTCAACAACGGGAAAGACAAGAAAAAACAGCAAAGGATTGTTTCCCTTATTGCCAGCAGATGCCTCGAGCGCGGTTCTGAAGCAATAATCCTTGGCTGCACTGAATTCGCAGTCCTGCTTAGAGGCGAAACAATGCCAAAAATAGACTCCATTTCGGTGCTAGTAACTGCCACAGTTGAGCGATTCAAGGCCATAGCAACATTTAAATAAATACGGGAGGGAAAAGAGAATATGCCAAAGGAGTTCACGGTCACACCATGGAAGGTTGAAGGCGATATCGACTACACAAGGCTAATAAAGGAATTTGGCACTGAAGCGGTCGATGAAAAACTCCTGCAGCGCATAAAGAAGCACACAGGCGAACTGCGCCACCTACTCCGCAGGAAGATTTTCTTCTCTCATCGTGATTTGAACTGGCTCTTGGAAAAAAAAAAAAAAGGAAACAGATTCTACCTTTACACAGGAAGAGGGCCTT
>CAZYKY010000085.1:0-1519 GCA_964648405.1 uncultured Candidatus Saccharibacteria bacterium | reverse complement strand
CGTTTCTTGCCCTGCTTTCGCGACAGCCCGGCGTGATTCTCGACCCGACTCCTTCGTTTTATCTCACCGCGCTCGCCACCATAACGGCGGGGACGGTTCTTTTAATGTGGATCGGGGAGCTCATTTCAGAGCAAGGGCTTGGCAACGGGGTTTCTCTTCTGATTTTTGCCGGCATCGTCGCGGATTTTCCTGTAAACATCGGACAGCTCATCAGCCAAATGCGGGTAAACTCCGGAGAGTTCCTCAACATATTTCTCTTTCTTGCGATGGCGGCAGTAATTTTACTCGGCTCCGTATTCATTACGGAGGCCCGAAGAAACATACCGGTTTCGTACGCAAAGCGTGTGCGGGGGAATAAGGTGTACGGAGGGGTTTCCACCTACCTTCCTTTAAATATGAATCCCGCGGGCGTGATGCCCATCATTTTCGCTCTTTCTTTGCTGACATTTCCAACCATGATAGCGAATTTCTTTCAGAGCAATCCGGGTTTTCTGGGGAGCGTTGCCTACGGCGTCCAGCGGTTTTTTGCGAACCAGTGGATCTACGGCGCTTTATATTTTATGCTGGTGGCGGTGTTTACCTATTTTTATACCGCAGTAACCTTTGACCCCAAGTCCGTCTCAACGAACCTTCAGAAAATGGGAGGATTTATCCCCGGCATACGCCCGGGCCAGGCAACGGCGCACTTTATTTCGTTTATTCTCAACCGCATCCTTCTGGTGGGGGCGGTATTTCTGGGGCTCATTGCCGTGATGCCCTCCATTGTGCAGGGGATTACGGGTATTACGGTGTTTCAGTTTCTCGTTGGGGGAACCGCCCTGCTCATTATGGTGAGCGTCGCACTGGAAACCATACGCCAGTTCAGGGCGCAGCTTCAGATGCGCGATTATGAAAGCTTTTAAATTTTTAGCCATTCTCGGAAGAGCCGGGTCGGGCAAAGGAACCCAGGCGGAACTGCTCGGGCAAAAGTTTCCGTTTAAACACATCAGCACGGGCCAACTCTTGCGCGACCGCGCCGAGAACAAAGATTTCCTCGGCAAGAAAATTGCAGATATTATAAATGCCGGCGGTCTTATTCCCACCCCCGTCACATTTATGCTGTGGATGCCGGAGCTTGAGGCGCTTGCCCGGCAAACCGAGTACCGGGGGCTTTTATTCGACGGAAGCCCGCGCAAACTGCACGAGGCGGAAATGCTGAACGATACGCTTGAGCTCTATGGCTGGGACAAAGATATGCGCGTTTTGAACATCGGTATTTCAGAGGAAGAGGCGTTGCGCCGGCTGCTCAAAAGGGCGCGTTCGGACGACGACGAACAAAGCATCAAGAACCGCCTTGCCTGGTTTACAACGCATGTTGAGCCGACCATGGAATACTACCGCAAGAAAGGACTCTTGGTTGATATCAACGGAGAGCAGTCGGTGGAGGATGTGCAGAAAGAAATTCTTTTGAAGCTTGCGGATTTTTTGCCCAATGATTACTCGTAAAACCGAGAAAGAGCTCGCCCATATGCGGGAGGGC
>CAZYKY010000084.1:0-1610 GCA_964648405.1 uncultured Candidatus Saccharibacteria bacterium | reverse complement strand
ACGGAAAGAAGCGTTGCGTCCGCTATGGCATCGGAGGCAATGACGGGTTCAAGAAGTCGGTCAACCGTTTTGTCCGGCTTGAGAATCGCTTTCACGACGCGAGGCTCAAACAGCGTCCCTCCGTTCGCAATGGCGGCAATCGAGCTCGCAACCTGCAGGGGCGTTGCCGACACCGCCCCCTGACCTATTGAAAAATGATAGGTGTCTCCGAGCCGCCAGTTTGCATTAATATCGGGCAATGCTCCCTTTCCCTCTCCGGGCAGGTCAATGTTGGTCTTCTCCCCCCACCCGAAGCGTTCCAGGTATGCTTTTATTTTTGTTGCGCCCAATCCTTGCATGCGCTCAAATCCCCCCCCGATCATATAAAAAAATGTGTTGACGGACTCGGCGATTGCCCGCTTGATATCCGTGATTCCGTGGAATGTCCAATCGCGCAAACAGGCATCCGGTCCGCCGTAGATGTTTTTTACGCAGATCTCAAGAGGGGCGTACAGAGCGGTATTTTCTTTGATGATACCCTCCGCGAGAGCGGCGAGTCCAACAATCGGTTTTATGACAGATCCCGTGGGAAATCCGATTCCCCCAATCGCCCTGTTGAAGAGCGGATGGGACGGGTTGGTTGCAATTGCGTTCCATTCTTTTTGCGAAACGCCCCGCGAGAGCGAGTTGATGTCAACGCTTGGCGAACTCACGAGTCCGAGAACTCCTCCCGTAGCCGGATCAAGCGCCACGATTGCCCCCTTGCTTGTGCCCGTCTGGCGAAAGACGCGCTCCAGTGCCGCTTTCATTTCTTGCTGGAGTCCTCCATCGGCCCACAAAACAAGGTTGCTTCCCTGCCGGGCGGCTTCTTCTTTGAATCGTTCCACCACGAGTCCTTTTGAATCGCGTTTTTCAACCCAGGCGCCCGGCATTCCGCGCAAAACTTCTTCGTATAGTTTTTCTATTCCGTCTTTGCCGATCTGGTCTTGCACATAATATCCGGCGGAATCCTTCAGTTCTTCGGGAGATATTTTTGCGGTATATCCGAGAAGGTGCGCGAATGCCGGCCCGTTTTCATAGGCGCGGACGGTGTTTTCTTGCGTCCTGCATCCCTGCGGATTGTTCGCGGACGTTTCAACGCTGACGAGCTGTTCATGGGAGAGGGTCTCTTGCGCAAGTACCTCCGCCTGCGTGTTCTGGTTGAAGCGTGCCACGACGGTTTCGTAGGGGACAGAAAGAACGCGCGCGATCCAAGCGAACGCGTCTTCTCGCGCCCGGAGAGTGCGTGGAAAATCCCTTCGGTCGCACACAAAATCAAAGCTTGGTTCGTTGCTGACGAGTTGGCGCATAGTTTGGTCATATATGATTCCGCGGTCTGAAAACAGGGGGGAGCGCCGAATGGAGTTCTGTTCCGCCATGGCGGAGAATTTGTCGTGCTCGCGTATTTCCATGCGGAACGCATAGAGCAGAAAGAATCCGGCAATTGCGCAAAACGACCAGAATATCCCTTTTGACAATGCGCGAGAGAGGGGTGGCTCCAATATTCGGTTTTCAAACCCTTCCTCTTCGTTTTTCTGCGTGAGCGCGTCAATCAAAACCTCCTGAAACTCAATTTCAGAAAACGAACGGCG
>CAZYKY010000083.1:0-1673 GCA_964648405.1 uncultured Candidatus Saccharibacteria bacterium | reverse complement strand
CCCGCGCCGTGGAGCAGAGAACCCCCCAGCGCCCCCGCCTTTCCGACCTTCGTGAGTCGGGATGCGTTACCGGCGACACCCGCATTGTGCGCGCCGATACGGGAGAAAGAATCCCCATCAAAACGCTTGCGGAAAGAACGGTGCAATCCCCCATTCCCGTGTTTGCTCTCGGGGACGACTATACCCTGCAGACACGGCAGATGACGAAAGTGTTTTATTCAGGGAAGAAAAAGGTCTTTGAGATGAAAACGCGGAGCGGGAGGACAATCAAAGCGTCCGCGAATCACCCGCTTCTCCGAGTCGACGGGTGGAAACGGCTCGATGAATTGCATGCGGGAGACCATGTTGCGCTTCCGCGCGCCCTTCAGACAAACGCCGCGAAAAACCCAATGTCGAAAGCCGAGCTTATCCTGCTTGCTCATCTGCTGGGAGACGGATGCGTCTTACCGAGACAGCCCTTTCACTATACGAGCGCGGACAAAGAAAACATTGAAACCGTCGGCAACGCGGCTAAAGAGCTCTTTGGAATTGCGGGAAGGGTGGTTCCTCAAAAGAATTGGTACCACCTATATCTGCCGAGCCCCTACAGATTGACGCACGGGCGGCATCATCCGGTTACAGAATGGTTTGGCGCGCTTGAAATACCGTTGGTTCGTTCATGGGAAAAGCGCGTTCCGGACCGTGTGTTCCAATGCGACCAATCCTCTGTCGCGCTCTTCCTTGGGCATCTTTGGTCTACCGATGGGAATGTCAGCTGGAAGAGAATCCCGGGCAGAAAGTCGTCCGGAAATATCTACTATGCAACAAGCAGTCCTCTGCTCGCGGAGCAGGTTCAGCACCTTCTTTTGCGATGCGGCATTTTGAGTTCTTTGCGCGTCAACACTTCAAAAAAGCAATACCGCCCGATGTTCCATGTTTCTGTTGAAGGAGCAGGAGAGCAGTTGAGATTTCTTGAGACCGTCGGCGTGATAGGAAAACGGGGGGCGATTGTGCATGACATGAAACGGGCTCTGAAAGAGATTGTGCGCAACACCAATGTTGACGTTATACCGTCTCTCGCCTGGCGTTGCATTATTGAGCCCGCCAAAGAGGCGGCTGGCGTAAGTTGGAGGGAGGTTTCAAAAAGAATCGATACCGCGTACTGCGGCTCCACCCTTTTTCAACACGGCATAGGGAGAGCGCGCATGATGAAACTCGCGCTGGGTCTCCGGGACCAAACGGCGCGCGACCTTGCAACCTCAGACGTACTATGGGACCGCGTTGTTTCCATTACCCCGCTTGGAGTGGAAGATGTATATGACGCGACCGTTGAGGGGGTTCACAATTTTGTCGCAAACGACATTGTTATTCATAACTCATTGGAACAGGATGCGGACGTGGTTCTCTTCATCTACCGCGAAGATAAATATGCTCCGGAGTCGTCGACAAAAAACGTCGCCGAAATCATCATCGCCAAGCATCGCAACGGACCCGTGGGTTCGGTAAAGCTCTTTTTCAACGAGGCGACTGTTTCGTTCTCGGACCTTGCCAAAGACGCCGACTACGGCCAAGGAGGGTACGAGGGCGCGCAAGAACCCTACCCCTTCTAGACATGCGCGCACACGCCATTTCCCGCCTCATTGCTCTGTTTTCAAAGTTTCCCACGGTTGGCCAGCGCACCGCGGAGCGTTTTG
>CAZYKY010000082.1:0-1727 GCA_964648405.1 uncultured Candidatus Saccharibacteria bacterium | reverse complement strand
GGAAACTGACGATAAAGACCATTACATGAACAAGCGCCTCAAGCTTTCCGGCGATTTGCTTGCAGACCTTTTGAGGGTTAATCTCAAGGTGCTTATTGGCGACTTGCTTTACAATTTCCAGCGCGTTGTCAAGCGTGGGAAATTTCCCACATTGAAGGTTATCATTAGGGAGAAGCTTCTCACGTCCAGGATTTACAGTTCTATGGCCACTGGTGCCTGGGTTGGTGGACGGAAGGGTGTTAGCCAGAGGATTCAGCGCCTTAATTTCCTGGAAATGATGTCGCATCTTCAGAGGGTGGTTAGTCCCCTTTCCGCGACGCAGGAAAATTTTCAGGCCCGCGAGTTGCATTGCACTCATCTTGGCAGGCTTTGCCCGATTGAGACTCCTGAAGGTACCAATATAGGCTTGAAGAAGAATCTTGCCCTTGTAGCTACAGTGAGCTTGGATGCGAATGAGGATGAAACCCTGAAAGTCATGCGTAATTATGGCTTGCGGGCTGTTGGAAAGCAGGTTTAGGTGTGAAAAATGGCAGACGTTTACCTTAGCGGAAAATTTGTTGGCACGGTTGAGGATGGCGAGGCTTTCGCCAACTCAATGAAGGAGGAGAGGCGCCGGGGTGCGCTTTCCGAGAATGTCAATGTTTACTATGCTTCAAGGGGTGATGAGGTCCATATTGAGGCGGCAAAGGGCCGCCTGAGAAGGCCTCTTGTTGTAGTGAGGGACGGCAGGCCCATGCTTACTTCCGAGCACGTTGAGCGCCTTGGAAGGAATGAGCTCAAGTGGTCTGACCTGGTGAAGCAGGGTGTCGTGGAGTACCTTGATGCGGGTGAGGAGGAGAATGCGCTTGTTGCCTTTTTCGAGGAAGAGCTTACCCCGCAGCATACGCACCTTGAGCTTACGCCCTTGACTATGTTTGGGCTCGTTACCAGTCTTGTTCCTTATGCCAACTTTAATTCTGCCCAGAAGGTTAATACTGGCTCAAAGAACCAGAAGCAGGCTATTGGCTTTTATGCCTCTAACTATTTCATCAGGATGGATATGGATGTTAACTTGCTTCATAATCCGCAGATGCCCGTGGTCAAGTCGATTATGCACGACATTTCAGAGTATGCGAAGCACCCTGCCGGGCAAAACCTTGTCGTCGCGGTAATGAGCTACAAGGGCTACAATATGGAGGACGCCATTATCATAAACAGGGGCTCCATTGATCGCGGGATGGGCAGGGGCAGCTATTACAGGCCGATGATTGCAGAGGAGCTTCGCTACTCTGGCGGCCTTGTTGATGAGGTTTGCATTCCTGCAAAGGACGTGAAGGGTTACAAGAGCGAGAAGGACTACAAGTTCTTGGAAGAGGATGGCATTATTTATCCTGAGGCTCAGGTCAGGGAGGGAGATGTCGTGATTGGCAAGACTTCGCCTCCAAGGTTCCTCAGCAGCATGGAGCAGTATTCGCTTTCCGCCGAGACAAGGAGGGAAAGCTCTGTCTCGATGAAGCACGGTGAGGAGGGCATCATCGATTTTGTCTTGATTACTGAGAACAGCGAGGGCAACAAGCTTGTCCAGGTTAAGATTAGAGATCAGAGAATTCCAGAGGTTGGCGATAAGTTTAGTTCCAGGCACGGCCAGAAGGGCGTTGTTGGCCTGATTGTGCAGGAGTCTGATATGCCATTTACTGCTTCGGGCATCAGGCCTGACCTGATTTTCAGCCCCCACAGTATTCCTACTA
>CAZYKY010000081.1:0-1748 GCA_964648405.1 uncultured Candidatus Saccharibacteria bacterium | reverse complement strand
TCCCTTGAGCAACGTATGCCACAACCGCCCCGGCCGATGTTTCTTTTCTCATACGTGCAAGAGTACATAATTCCGCCCCACAAGGCAAGGAGACAAAGAAGACCTTGAAGCATTTTTCAGGCGTGGTACCATAAAATTCAATGACCAATGAACTCATAGAGTTTCTCCGTAAGGTTGGGTTGGTAAAACGCATGCCACAGCGCGGATTTGCGCTGAGAGGCGTAAAAAATCCTCAGACCGTAGGGGCGCATGGGTTTCGGGAGGCAATTATGGGATGGATGATCGCCCGCATCTCATATTCGGGGTTTGACTGCAATCGCGTCATGAAAATCGCCCTGGTTCATGATATGTGCGCCGGATACGCCGGAGATCTCACGCCCTATGAGTTTCTTCTCAAGAAACAAAATGGCAAAAATGTAAAAAGCGTGTTCCAAAGCTGGATACGATTATCAAAGAAAGAAAAAGAGAAAATTTTGGAAAGTCAAAGACGTAAAGAACGAAAAGCTTGTGGACAACTCGTGAAACGTCTTCCAAAACTTCTTCAATCAGAAATCGGGGGGCTCTGGGATGAGTTTGAAAAAGGAACTACAAAAGAAGGACGGTTCGTTCAGCAACTTGATATGTTTGAAAATTTTCTGGAGGCCACGCATCAATGGAAGCACGACGAAAAGTTTCCGATAGATCCTTGGTGGCATCAGATGAAAGAGCTTATTAATGATCCTGTGCTGGTTGATTTTTTAAAACATATGGACGAAAGGACTCTTTTATACCAAAAAAAGAGGCGGGTCGCTCAAAAAAAGAAGTGAGGGGGAATAGCTCCCTCACTTGGTCTTCTTGTTCCGCTTCATCCCCAGGTCTTCTGGAGAGAAGGGATCAGGAAGAAGACGACCAATCGTTGTCTCCTTAATGACCTCCCCCTCCAAAAACTTTGTTGGCGCCAAGAAAACCTTGAAATCTTTCCCGATGCCCTGCCACCAGGCGGCATCGGACAATACTTGGCGGCACTCCCCGCAAGGGGTTGCCGCCTTTTTTGTGGGATGCCGCGCGCGACGCGTCACAATAGCTATCGCCACGCATCGGTGCACATATCCCTCAGCTCGCGCATGCGCGTACGCTGTGCGCTCGGCACACAGCGAAGCGCCGAATGCAGCGTTCTCGCTATTCGCCCCCAAAAAAACTCGTCCGTCGTCGGCACGCAGGGCCGCGCCGACAAGAAAACCGGAATAAGGAGCATCAGCGAGATCACATGCTTCTAACGCTTCCCGGAGGAGTTCTTGGTCCTCCTCCGAAAGATCCTGGAACCGTCGGTAGGACACATAATCCCCTCCTCGCCCTCATATTCAACAAGCCCACCCATTGTAATGAGGGGCCGGCGTTTGTCAATGCCAATGAAATGACATCAATAGGTGATCTTGAGAATTTTGTACACCACTTTCACTGCAGAATTAACCTCTACCACTTCGCCAACCTGGCGCCCCATAAAAGCCTTGCCGACGGGAGATTCGTTGCTGATTCTCCCCGCTGCAGGATTTGATTCTAGAGATCCAAGGATGGTAAACTCATCCTCTTTTCCACTCACCTCGCATATAATGGTTGCTCCAAGCGTGATGACATGGCGCTGGTCTTTCGGAGGCGTCTCAATGATTTTCGCGTTTTTGATAATGGTGTCGTATTCCGCGAGACGCGCCTCCAATAAACTCATATCTTCCTGATATACCAGGTACTCCGGCTCAACTTCTTCCGAGCGC
>CAZYKY010000080.1:0-1779 GCA_964648405.1 uncultured Candidatus Saccharibacteria bacterium | reverse complement strand
AACGAATATGGCCAGAATTTGGAATAAACACAAACAATCATCCTTCGACTACGCTCAGGACAAGAATACCCGTCTTAAAAGAAAGGTGTTTGTCGCTATGTCTGGCGGGGTAGACTCGTCGGTTGCCGCCGCTCTCTTGAAAAAAGAGGGGGTTGACGTTGTGGGGGTGTTCATGAAGTGCTGGGACGAAACCGGCCCGTTTTCGGCTTCCTGCACTGCTCCTGACGACGAGCGTTCGGCCCGCCTTGCGGCGGAGCACCTTGGCATTCCGTTTTATTCTTGGAATTTCGTGAAAGAATACAAAGAAAAGGTGGTGGAGTATATGCTTGAGGGGTATCGCAAGGGAAGTACGCCGAATCCCGACATGATGTGCAACAAAGAGATAAAGTTCGGGCTGTTTTTTGACAAAGCGGTCTCGCTTGGCGCCGACTCTATTGCAACGGGACACTATGCTCGCCTGCGGCAGGGAGCTCTCGTGGAGGGGAAGGATAAGAATAAGGATCAGTCATATTTTTTGGGACGCATCAGTCCCGAAGTGTTGGAGCGAGTAATGTTTCCGGTGGGGGATTATACCAAGCCGCAGGTGAGAGCGCTGGCAAAAAAGTTCGCTCTGCCGAATGCGGAGCGCAAAGAAAGCCAGGGGGTGTGTTTTATCGGGAAATTGGATTTTTCCGATTTTCTCAAAGCACATATCCGTGAGAAGGCGGGCGACATACGGGATGCGGACGGAACAATTATCGGGAGGCACCGGGGGCTTGCGCTGTACACCATTGGCCAGCGGAAAAGGATCGGGCTTTCCGGAGGGCCGTATTATGTGGTGGGGAAAGACGGCAAAACGAATACTCTTCTTGTCAGCAAAAACGAGCGCGACCTGCTTTCAGACGAGGCGGTTGTGCAAGACATCGCGTGGTTTTTGAAAGAACATCCGACAGGCGCAATGGAGGTGAGGGTAAAAATTCGCTACCGCCAGAAGGCGGCCGAAGCGACGCTCACCCCTATTGCCTCAAGAGCACATTCCGTGCATCTTCGGTTTCAAGAGCCCCAGAGGGCGGTGACTCCCGGGCAGTTTGCCGTTATCTACCGGGGAGAGGCCGTTGTTGCCTCGGGCGTTATTGCGGATTTTCTTGCGAAGGGAGGGCGCAGTTGATATACTGCCAGATATGAAGTCGCATGAAATTCGGGAGCGATACCTGAAATTTTTTGAAAAACGGGGGCATACGATTATTCCGTCCTCGTCTCTTATTCCCGACGGCGATTCCACCCTGCTGTTCGTGAACATCGGGATGTTTCCGTTGGTGCCGTATCTTTCGGGAGAAAAACATCCCGGGGGCGTGCGATTGTGCGATTCTCAAAAATCGTTCCGCGCAGAAGACATTGAAGAGGTGGGCGACAACCGGCATGACACCTTTTTTGAGATGCTCGGCAACTGGTCGCTCGGCGACTATTTCAAGAAAGAGCAACTGAACTGGTGGTACGAATTTTTAGTGGAAGATTTGAACCTTGACCCGAAAAAATTGTATCAGACCGTGTATGCGGGAAGCGATGTCGCTCCAAAAGACGAAGAGTCGGTCGCCATACTGAAAGATATTTTCGCCAAGTACGGAATTGCGGCGGCCGAAGGAGCCGCAACGACCGGAAAAGGAAGCGAGGGGCCGGGCGTTCCGCTTGACCTTTCCGGAGACGAGCGCATATTCGCCTACCGCGACAAGAATTGGTGGCAGAGAGGAGACGCGGTCGGAGAGCTTGGGGGGCCTGACTCCGAAACTTTTTACGATACAG
>CAZYKY010000079.1:0-1781 GCA_964648405.1 uncultured Candidatus Saccharibacteria bacterium | reverse complement strand
TACAGACATCAGCCCCGAGGCGACAAGGTGGCGGTACATGGCGGGCACCTGCTCCATCACATTAAACGCAATGGGAAACTCCATATCGGCGGGATTGATGTACACCACGTCCTTGACGCGTTCTTTCGGAATGAAATCAAGAAAAAAATCGGCCGCCTCTCCGTGCGGGTCTATGAACCCAATCCCCCTCCCTTCCTGGATGTCTTGCACGGCCATGTTTTTGAGCAGTTCGGATTTTCCCATTCCGGTCTTCCCGATGACGTAAAAATGCCGGCGCCTGTCGTCCACCTTAATGCCAAAACGCTTCCGGTCTCCCCGAAAGGTTGTATACCCGAAAAAATTGATGTCGTGTGCCATACGTTATTCCGTCGGAAGGTTCGCGGGCGCCTGCCCCCTGCTCGTGCCAACGCGTGGCACGGAAAGCTGGGGTACGGGAATACGCCCGGGGAAATGAATAAGCGTCGCCAACTCTTCGGTATTAAGGATGTTGTTTTCCTCTCCGGGCGGAAAAAAGGCGGGAACGCGCATGATGTACCATCTGAATATTTTGCGCTTCTTAAGGTAGGCGCTTTTTACATTCAGATACCATGTCCACAAATTATATGTCTTGGTAATCGTTGCAGACCATGGAATGAGCGAGTTCAGGTTATTGGTGTTGAATTGGTCGTAAAAACTCATGGGAATGCTTTTTGAAGCGCCGAAATAATTCTCTCGCCTCGCAAGATATATGAAGCGCGTCACGACGCGAAACGACTGCTTGCCCACCTTGCGTTCCACGGCGGCAACAATGTCGCGCTCCCCCGGAGTCATGCGCATCTCTCCGGGGAACATCTCCTCTTTTTCTTTTTGCACGGCGGTCTTGAATTCAATTTCCTGTCCCGTGGCAAGCACCGAGCCGACTTTTACCGCATCCGTGACGAACCCTCCGAAAAGCTCGTAAAACACCGTTTTGAGGTCGTCAAAAAATCCTCCTGGGACTTTCGGCATGGGACGCTTGGCGATCTTGGAGATAATTTCGTTTGCCTTCTCCTCGTATCCCATGTCTTCGGGCAAGATGGGTTTCAACCCGAACTGCATCCAGATGTGCTCCCCTTTTCCAATTTTTGAGAGGCCCTCAAAAAGCTGGGCCATGGGATCCACGCGCTTTTCTTCTTTGCTGTCCGGACTTTCTTCAAAAAACTCCGAGTAGGTCCTGATCGGGTAGGGGCTCGGCTTTTTTAGTTTATAGTTGCACCCCCACAACTCCCACTCTTTGTTGGGAATGTTGCGGGGGATGAGTTTTGTGTAGTCCTCTACGGGAACGACTTCCACCTCGGGATACTGGGAATGGATGGAGGTCTCCACGAGTTTTCGCATCGCCGCGGGAAAGCGCATATAAAAATGGATGGTACCCTCGGTGGAAACGACCTCAATACCAAACGACCCCTGGTATTCTCCGTCAATCCATGCTTCCCGCAGGTTGGGAGGATTGTGAAAACGCCAGAACCCGGCAAATACGCTCTCCATCGCTTTCAGGGGCTTTTCAACATCCGGAGGAAATAAAAGCTCAATGACCATTCTGGGGGTTCTTGCGTCAAACAGTTCATTTCTCCACCAGATCCAGTGAAACTTAAAATATTTCCATAACACGAGTGGCAGAAAAATCCACCACCAGGTGATGACCAGACCAAACGCAAACCCCGCCAGCTGGTACAGAAGAGGAACGGACTGGGCAAAAGAAAACGAAACCGGATTCATACGACTCTAGTATAGCAGATGATACCGCCCTTGGTCATCTTTTG
>CAZYKY010000078.1:0-2015 GCA_964648405.1 uncultured Candidatus Saccharibacteria bacterium | reverse complement strand
TCCCCCCATTCCCACGAATGGAGAAAACTTTTTTCTTCGCACGCGAGGAGCAGTTGTTCCCATACGCGCCGGTCTGAAATTTCTTGAATCGTCATGTGTCGCGCAGACAATCTTTCAGATTTGTTACGGTCTCCATCGCCCGCTCTTTGCTCATGTTGATGTGCGTTGGCAGGTTGAGCGTTGTGGCAGAGAGGAGCTCGGCTTGCGGGCACAATCCTCGCGCGTATTTCAGCAGGGAGGCGTTTGTATCGGCGGGAGCGATCGGGCTTGTGTACCAGTCCCCGATAAGAAGATTGCGTTTCCACATGCGCCGTATTATATCATGCGCCTTGGGATGGCGCAGAGGAAAGCGGAGCCACGCGGGGGCGGTGTCGGCGGCGACATTGGGAACCATGTAAGAAGTGTTTTTTAGCTCCTCCCGATAAAGCGTTGCGAGCATCGTGCGATGGGCGTTGAATATTTCCAGTTTTGCGAGTTGGTTGCGCGCAAGATTGCAGAGGGCATTGGGGAGGCGTCTTGGAAAATACGGGGGGCGGCCTCCCTGTTTTTCCGTCCGGTGGACTGCTTTTGAAAGGATGCCGAGATGCTGAAGCAAGACGAGAATATACTTTCCAAGCCACGGGTATGTCGGCAGGACTATGAGGGAGATAATGATCGGGTGGCAGAGTTGCTGGAGCGTCCACAGGAAGGACGGATAGGGAGTCCCCTGCCGGTACTCTTTAATCTTTCGGACGATGGAGGCGTCTCTTGAAGCGGCCATGCCTCCGTATACGCACGAAACGGATTTATCGCGGGAAAAGCTGAAGAGCGCCGCGTCTCCGAATGTACCCACCGGCCTGCCCTTATACCTCGCGCCGAGGGCGTGGGCGCAATCCTCAAGAACGAGCAACCCGTGCGCGCGGGCAATCGCGCAGATTTCTTCAATGCGCGCGGGCGCGCCAAACGTATGCTGAACAATCACCACCCTGCTTTTTTTGGTGATCTTGCGCTCCAAATCCTCTGCGCTCATATTCCAGTCGTCTTGGCAGTCAACGTATACGGGAACGCATCCGGCCCAGCGCACGGGGTTGGGTACCGCGTTGCATGTAAACGCCTGCACAAGCACCTCGTCCCCTTTCTGCAGGTTCAGGGCGTGGAGAATCGCCATGAGGGCGGAGCGTCCGCTGTTGAAACTTGAGGCGCCTGCATATCCGAATCGCCGCGCGAATTCTTCTTCGAGCAACTTCTCTTCCATACCCCTTGTCCACGCCCATGGTGTGCACAGGTTCCGCAGGGCGAGGATGATGTCGTCTTTTTGAACGTTTGGAGAAAGAGAGATGGATATCATGGAATGATAATGCGATTGATGATCTCCCTGCTGCTCCTTCCCTCCAGCAGGACGGTCGCCTTCTCGTACGCGGGCAGTGACAGCAACGAGGCGATTCGGGACGGATTGTCAGAACATAGGATTCGGGAAGAAGGCATTTCGGACTCCATGGCTCCTTTTTGTATACTGTCAAACCGGTCCCGTGTGGTAATGATTGCGAGATCGCACATTCTGCCTATCGCCCTGCCGATGCGTTCGTGAACGGTTGCGCTTGCGCTTCCAAGTTCAATGAGACAGGGCATAACGATGATTTTTTTTCCGGGCCAGAGGGCGAGATATTCCAGGTCGGAGATTACTCCGTCGGGATTCGCGGAATATGAAGAGTTGATAATCGCGATATTGTTTATGCCCTTTTGCAGGGTTATTGCTCCCGTTGCGGGTGTGATACTTTCGCACGCGTGCGCAATATTCTCCAGCGTCATCCCCAGTTCTCGCGCCGCCCCCGAGGCCAGAAGGATATTCTGAACCGTCTGTATTCCCCGCGCGTTCACGCGAAACCCGGCCGACTCCCCCTCTTTCGTCCGTGCGGTAAACTCCACCCATTCTTTTCCCACTTTTATATCCTCCGCCCATATCTCCGCCCGTTCTTTTGCCGAACAGTAAATACTTTTGACTTTTGAACCATACTTTTGAATTTTTACTTTTGCCT
>CAZYKY010000077.1:0-2051 GCA_964648405.1 uncultured Candidatus Saccharibacteria bacterium | reverse complement strand
TTGGTTTCCCCCCGAAACTTAACCGAACCTAGTTGCAACTTAACCGAACCTAGTTGCAACCTACAGAGATCAGGGCGGCTGTCCTCGGGGTCTTCTCCGAGGCAGTCGAAAGGGGTCCAGGGAGGTTTCAGCTCCCTCGGGAGTTGGAACTTGACAAGTGGAGGATTAATTTCCTCCTCCACTACCCGTGCCAAGCGGCTGGCCCCACAATGCTCGTTGTACAGTAAAAGGAGGACGCGATGACGCAGAGCAATCTGCTGAGCGTCCTCCCACTTTCCAAGCGCATCATCCTAAGTAAAGTAGAAGGACGGTACTCTTAGAGAAGTGGCAGCTGTAGGGGGGACTGTCCCCCCTACAGCTGCAAAATAAAAAGACGGCCGGTATGGCTAGATCTTTTTGCGCCCCTCACTGGCGCATGGCTAGGTCTTTTTGCGCCCTTCGGCGCGTGGGGGGTACCTGACCCCCTTCGTTGGCCGTCCTCGCAGCGGACGGCGTGGATCCGCCGCCTCTGGCGGCGGAACAGTGCGGGGCAGGAGAGCCCCGCAATTGAGACATGTCTCTTCGCGGGGGCCGGCTGGGCACCCGCAAGCGGGACAAGTGACACCCAATAGCATTGGGCGTCCCTCCTTTCTCGGAACAAAATCTCGCGGTATGATATCAGAAATAATATTTTTGTCCAGCACGCGGCAGACATATCCGCGGAAAAATTGACATATATCCAAAGCGCGATACTATAATGTCATAGTGACGGAATGAATCGCAGAAAGGTCGGCACGTAACGAATGATTGAGCAACAGAACGAATCCATGACCGAAGACAAGGCGCAATACCAGGACCTTCTCGACTTTGTCGTAAAATCCCTGGTTGATCATCCCGAATCCGTACAGGTTGAAAGAAAGGTGGACGAAATGGGCGTACTGCTCACCCTCAAGGTGCACGCAGACGACATGGGCCAGCTTATCGGCCGAGAAGGGTCAACCGCAAGAGCCCTACGCACCATTGTACGCATATCGGGACTCAAGAACCACGCGCGGGTCAACCTTAAAATCGAGGAACCCGAGGGCGGCAGAGGCCCCAGAACCCCGAGAGAATCGGCGGGAACTCCGGAAGGAGAGAGGGCTCCAAAGCCCATCAAAGAGTCGCTGGACGATTTGCAGATATAGCGGATTGCAATAATAAAAACGGCGGCCCCTCTTGTAGGGGCGCTGTTTTTGTTAGATAACAAAGTAGTATGCTTCACTTTGACATCATTACCATATTCCCCGCGCTCTTTGAGCAATTTGCCAAAGAGTCGCTCATTTCCAAGGCGCAAAAAAAACGCCTTCTTTCTCTGGGCATACACGACCTGCGCACATGGGCGAACGACCCCCACAGAAAAGTTGACGACAGCCCGTATGGCGGGGGATTGGGCATGGTCATGAAGGTGGAACCGATTTTTAAGGCGGTGAACGCTTTAAAAAAATTACAAATTACAAATTACAAATTACGAACAAAGCACAAAACACAGATAAAGAAAACAAAAACGATTTTGTTTACGCCGAGGGGGGAGGTGTTTACGCAGGAGATGGCATATAAGCTTTCGCGGCTTGACCGGATCATTATGATATGTGGAAGGTACGAAGGGGTGGATGAGCGGGTGGCAGAGCATATTGCCGACTACAAGATATCCATGGGAGAATATGTGCTCATGGGCGGAGAAATTCCGGCAATGGCGGTTGTTGAGGCGGTGAGCCGGCTTGTTCCGGGGGTTGTCGGAAAGCCGGAGTTTCTCAAAGATCGCCAAAAGCCGGGGAGTAAGCGGGGAACACGCTCGTTTCTTGAATATCCCGAATATACCCGCCCCGCGGAGTTTTCTCCCAAGAAGGGAGTGGCATGGAAAGTTCCCGATGTGTTGCTCTCGGGACATCAGGCGCGCATTGAGGAGTGGAAAGAGAGGCACGGCAAAATCATTGGCAAAGAGAGAGTTTTGTAGTATACATGGAGTGTTCTCGTGAATGGGTCGGTGGCAGAGTGGACAATTGCACGTGGCTGTAAACCACGCGGCCTTGCGC
>CAZYKY010000076.1:0-2212 GCA_964648405.1 uncultured Candidatus Saccharibacteria bacterium | reverse complement strand
ATATACATCGCCGCGGACCATGCGGGGTTTCGACTCAAAGAACATATCAAGCGATACCTTGAGGGGCTTGGGTTGGAGGTAAAAGACATGGGCGCCCACCAGCTGGACTCCGAAGACGACTATCCCGATTTTATCATTCCGGCGGCAAAAAAAGTCGCGGGAAATCCCGATGCCAAAGGAATCATATTTGGCGGAACGGGCCAGGGGGAGGCGATGGCGGCAAACCGCGTCAAAGGAGCGAGGGCGGCCGTATACTATGGCGGGCAGGAAGAAATTGTTTCACTCTCGCGGAAACATAACGACGCGAACATATTATCCATCGGGGCGCGATTTGTTGCTCCAAAGCAGGCCGAAAGCGCCGTGCGTGCCTGGCTCCAGACCGATTTTGAGGGCGGGCGCCACCACCAGCGCATCAGAAAATTAGACGCGGCAGAATGATGAGCATACAGAAAATTATTCCGGCGATTTTAACGGATAATCCGGAAGATTTGCGCAAAAAACTCGGGTTTCTGCGCGGACAGAGCGAGTGGGTTCATATTGACATCATGGACGAAACATTCGTTCCGCGCGCTTCCGTGCCGATTGACGCCCTTAAAGAATTTTCGGGGCAATTTTTGTTTGAGGCGCATCTCATGGTTGCAGACCCCGTAAAATATTTTGGCGCGTGCGCCGCGGCGGGGGTTCATCGTCTCGTGTTTCACTTGGAGGCGGCGGATGATCCGTCTAATACGCTTGAAGCAATGGGGGCGTATGGATTTCAAAGAGGTATTGCGATGAATCCCGCCACCCCGGTTTCTGCGATTGCGCCATACCTTGCGTTGGCGGACTCGGTGTTGCTGTTGGGGGTTGAGCCGGGGGCGCAGGGCAATCCGTTTATTCCCGAAGTGTTACAAAAGGCAATTGCGCTGAAAGGGCAGACGACCATTGGGGTTGACGGAGGGGTTGGCAAAGAAAATATTTTGAAGGTGTTCACGGCGGGAGCCGACTACGCGGTTGTCGGGAGCGCGATATGGCAGAGCGAACATCCCGTGGAAATTTTTCGCGCCATGCAAAACATGGTACGATAGAGAAACAAAGCACAATGAAGGCATATAGTTTGAAAGAATTGGAGAGTGTTGCCAACACCATACGCCAAGATATTATTGCAATGCTCGTGAAGGCGGGGTCGGGGCATTCGGCGGGGCCGTTGGGCATGGCCGATGTGTTTGCCGCGCTCTACTTTGCCGTGTTGAACCATGACCCGAAACATCCCGAGTGGGAAGACCGCGACCGCCTGATTCTTTCAAACGGGCACATCTGCCCCGTGAGATACGCGGCAATGGCGCGGGCGGGATATTTTCCCGTGGAAGAGCTGGGCACCCTGCGCGCATTCGGGTCGCGCCTGCAGGGGCACCCGGAGCGTCAAAAACTTCCGGGAGTAGAAACAACGTCGGGGCCGTTGGGCTCGGGGCTTTCGCAGGCCGCAGGAATGGCGTATGTCGGCAAGCACATCGACAAGAAACCGTGGCGTGTCTACTGCGCCATGTCTGACGGTGAGCAGGAGGCCGGACAAACGTGGGAGGCGGCGATGTTCGCGGGGAAAAACCGCCTGGACAACCTTACGGGCATTATTGACAGAAACAACATTCAAATTGACGGAACCACGGAACAGGTGATGCCTCTGGAGCCCTTGAAAGAAAAATACGAGGCGTTCAATTGGAGCGTGCTGGAAGTGGACGGACACAACATTGAGGCGATCATTGACGCGTGCAATCAGGCGCGGGCGATTCACGAAAAGCCGACCGTCATTATCGCCCACACCATTCCGGGCAAGGGAGTGGACTTTATGGAAAATAAGTTTGAATGGCACGGAAAGCCGCCAACGCCGAAAGAGGCGAACATCGCCCTGCAGAAACTGCGTACCCTAGCCGGGAAAATCAGATCGGAACATGAGTGAATAAAAGTCAAAATTCAAAATGCAAAGGTCAAAAGTAAAGGTGCTTTTACATCCAAACCTGTTCGACAAAGATGTCGAGCGGCTTCCCACGCGCAACGGGTACGGCCTCGGGCTGGTTGAGGCGGGCAAAAACGACGAGCGCGTCGTGGTGTTGTGTGCTGACCTTGCCGAGTCAACACGCTCCGAATATTTTCAAAAAGAGTTTCCGGTGCGATTCGTCGAGGTGGGCGTGGCGGAGCAAAATATGGCCTCTTTGGCCTCGGGCATGGCGCTGGC
>CAZYKY010000075.1:0-2257 GCA_964648405.1 uncultured Candidatus Saccharibacteria bacterium | reverse complement strand
GGACTCGCTCCTATCTCCTCCACGGGGTAATTTTTCCCATTACCCCGACCCCCGCTTATCGGCATGTAATCTGCCACCAGTTCTGCACTCCCGCCCACTCTGCGACCCCCATGAATGTCAGAATGCTCTGAATGATGATCCATGAGGTATACACAATGACAAGTCCGACAATAACCGCAAGCAGAATACCCTTGCCCTTTGCGTGCATGGAGGGATTCGCCCCGCCCATCAAAAGGTAGAATCCTCCCACGAGCACAAAGAACCCGGCGAGCAGGGGGACCACCGGAATTCCGTTGTTAATGTCTTGCGCGGGGAATAAAAAGAATGTGAAAATATTGTTCCCCAGCTTGAACACATCGCACAACTTGCACGCTTCTTGACCGACCCCCCCGCACGCTATGAGCCCTGCCGCCTGCGCGGGCGAAGGGGTTGCCGCGGCAAACAATGCGGCAAACAGGATGATCGCGATGATGATAAGTGTGTTTCGCATTGGGCGATGTGAAAAAAATCCGAACGTGTCCCCGGGAGGATTCGAACCCCCAACGACGGTTCCGAAGACCGGTGTGATATCCGTTTCACCACGGGGACGGGGATGCCGCAATCCTTTCTTACTCTATCACGTAAATTGAAAAATTCAATCAATTCAAGTACCATGGGCGCACATGGGCAAAGAATTTGATATTCCCGAAGAAGTTATAGCGATAGCCGCCGCGCTTGAGCGGGGCGGGTTTGAGGCGTATGTCGTCGGGGGGTGTGTGCGGGATATGTTTCTTGGCAGGGAGGCGGAGGACTGGGATGTTGCGACAAACGCCCGCCCCGAAGAAATTCAGGCGCTTTTTCCCGATAATTTTTACGAAAACAAGTTTTTCACCGTCACGGTCCAAACGGGGAGCAATCAGCCAAAGCTTGCCAATATTGAGGTAACGACGTTTCGCGCGGAGTTCGGCTACGGAGACCGGAGGCACCCGGAAGATGTGCGGTATGCCAAGACCATTGAGGAGGACTTGAGCAGGCGCGATTTTACGGTGAACGCGATTGCGTTAAAAATAAAAAGGCAAAAGTCCCGCCTGCCGGCGAGGCAGGCAAAAAACAACGTATACGAAATTGTGGATCCGTTTGGAGGGCGGGAGGATTTGAAAAACAAAATTATTCGCGCGGTAGGAAATCCGGCGGAACGGTTTCAAGAAGACGCTCTGCGCATGCTGAGGGCGGTTCGGTTTGTCTCAACACTCGGATTCTCTTTGGAAAAAGAAACGGAAGAGGCGATTCGGAAATTTGCCCCCCTGCTCAAAGAGATATCTATGGAAAGGGTTCGCGACGAGTTCATGAAGATGATCGCCTCTCGGAATGCCGCGCGGAGCGTGGATGCGTTGCGGGAAGTCGGCCTTCTTGCCCAGTTTCTCGGAGAGCTTGAGGAGGGGTGGGAGGTCGGGCAGAACAAACACCATATCTACACCGTATGGGAGCACAACGTCAGGGCGCTTGCCTACGCGGCAAAACAGGAATGGGACCCGCTGGTGCGCCTCGCCTCTCTGCTCCACGACGTTGGAAAGCCCCGAACCAAGGAGGGGGATGGCCCCGATTCCACCTTTTACAACCACGAGATGGTGGGGGCCCGCATGGCCCGGGAAATTCTTTCGCGCCTCAAGTTTTCAAAGAAAGATATGGAGAAGGTCGTCGTGCTTGTGCGATACCATCTTTTCTATTACAACGTAGGAGAGGTGACGGAATCCTCGGTGCGCAGGTTACTGCTCAAAGTCGGCATGGAGAACATAGAGGACTTGTTAAAAGTGCGCATGGCAGACCGCATCGGTTCCGGGGTGCCCAAGGCCGAGCCCTACAAACTGCGCCATCTGCGCTACCTGCTGGACAAGGTGGCGCGGGATCCCATTTCGGCAAAAATGCTCAAGGTGAACGGGGCAGACATTATGGCCATGCTTTCCATTGAGCCGGGGCCCCGCGTGGGAGCGATTCTTGACGCTCTGCTCGCCGAGGTGCTCGACGATGCCAAGCGCAACGCGCGAGAGTGGCTGGAGGGGCGCGCCAAAGAACTCGCCCTTTTGTCCGATGAAGAGCTCGCCCTTATGCGAAAGCGCGCCCGCCTGGAGAAAGACGAGGCGCAAGAGGAGGTTGAGCAGGAGGCAAAACAAAAGTATTGGGTGAGGTAGTGTTGCAAAGCGGGGTGTAGTACAACGGCAGTATGCACGCTTCGGGTGCGTGTGATCTGGGTTCAATTCCCAGCACCCCGACTGTGAAA
>CAZYKY010000074.1:0-2308 GCA_964648405.1 uncultured Candidatus Saccharibacteria bacterium | reverse complement strand
CTGACCCCGCTACATCCCGCTACACTATAAGCTTCATCATCTTACTAATCCATTGTTTCACGTCTTGATTCTCATTCCATAGAATTTTTCCTTTCATAATGAGATTTTTATGATTTGGATAACCAGCATCTCTTATTTTGCCATCATGTAGTGTAATAAAATCATCAGTACCTTGAATCACTGCGTTAAAAATTTCAGCTAAGTCCCAGAACTTCCCCTTTTCGGTGTGTAAATTTTTAAACTTTTTGGTAAAAGTTTTTTGCGCAAAGTCGTAGAGAATAAAATGGAGCATCTCATGAAAGATAGTGAAGAGTTGTGAGTCACGATCATCGTAAAGAAAAACTTGAAAATTACCCGAATCGAGAAAGCGAGGGCAGAAATCAAAGATAGAGAAGAATCCTGTAAATGTCTTCCGGGGCCAAGGATAATGACGAAAGATATTATCAACAGTTCTGAAAAATTCATCCTGCGACCGATGAAGGTGCGCAGAGGTTTTTTTGTTTAATTCTTTAAACTCGTCAGAGTGAAAATTATAGAATTCAGAAATGTATTGAGAGAGAAAGGTTTCCTTATCTTGGACCGATTCGATTTTCAGAAGTTTCGGATGGTGAGGCAGGGCTCTTTCTTCCCAAAAGTTACAGCCACCAAATTCTGGCGAAGAATAAAACTCCCAAGCCATCTTTTGGTCTAGTTTCTGATTAAATTTGAGTTGTATTATTGGACTAGACACAAATTCAGTTACATAAAAGAAAAAACTCGCTACCATTATACTCCTTTTTGAGGAAATGTAGCGAGATCTGCGTAGCGGGGTCTGACCCCGCTACAGCGCCATATCACGCGCAGTTACAGAGAACAAAAGAAAAGCCAGCGCGGGAGGCGCTGGCCGGAGAGCTCGGGGTGAGCCCTTGAAGATTTAAAATCACGCTAAGCCAAGCTTTTGCTTGGCCGCGATGAAAGAGCTGTTGCCTGGTTTGGGATATGCTTCGCTACCCGGAAGGATCTCTTCGAAAAGCGGATAAGGATCTCCTGTCTGTGGATCTTTGAAGTTCTCTCCCAATGTATACCATCCCTTGGTACCATCGGGGGCTGTTTTGTCGGGATCCCAGCCGAGCCAGTAGCAGAAGACACGGCCGTCATCGACGAGAATTGCACCAGAAACCTCATCAACGTTCCCAGGAAGCACATCGCCTTCAGATGACCCGTCCAACTCTTCGTACCGAAGGATACCTTTCTCCCGGAGAAGTCCTGATATAACTTCAACCAAAGAACGATTTGGCATCCTTTTTTCTGGATCGTATTTCTCCTGTGAGCTGATTGCCCAATCGGGCTTTTTTTCTGGCTGGTTTGTCATATCACCTCACTCCTAAAATGAATCAAGCTTGAACAGTTTTCCAAAGGTACCACCCTCCCTTACATACCCCCATCCTTGAGAGAGGTTGTGGAAGGTTTTGATCTCACCCGCTTCGTTCACCGCCACAAGGAAGACCTTCCCTGCTTTTTCAAGCAGGTAGCCAAGCGTTGGATCATTGAGATTGCTACGATGGTAATACAGCACTCTCTTGGCATTGGGGTTGGAGATGACGGACTTGGCGGCTTCAAGGTACTCGTCGGCGTTATTGAACGCACGACCGAGCCAAGGGACGCCGGTATCATAGAAGTGGAGCTTGAAGTGATTCGTCAGCGCATTGAAGTCAGGGAACCTCTCTGTCTTCACACCGACCCACTTGCCCGCCTTCTGGATCAACTCTACTCCAGCGGCGCCGTGAGTGTCAACATATTTGATGAGACGAGCGCTGTCCTCAAGGACAAGCTTGAGAAGCGTCTTCATGGCGCTCCACTTTTCTAGCCACGATACTCCGTTGCCCAAAGCATGGATCGCCTTGGCGGTTTTGAGGACTGCCCCTGCGGCCCCGACTGAGCGCTTGGCAAGCTTGGCAACCGCTTTGTACACGTTCTTGGTTGCACTGACGAGCACATCATTCGGCTCGCCGGTAGTCAGAATGCCAAGAGCGGCAAGTCCAAAGACGGCTGGGCTGAAGTTCGGATCATTAACGACAAACAGGTGCGCCTCTTTCACAACGTCCCGAATATCCCCAATGACCACGACATCCATGCCCATGGAAAGGGCGAACTCATTGAGGTCTTCCGGATCGCCCTTGACGACGCGCCAAAACGCAGAGTCCTCAAGACGTTCCCCTGTGGCAACCTGCAGACGCTGGAAATAGGTACCTCGAGTGAGCTCAAACGTCAACGCCCTGCTCTTTTGGTTGTCCTTCTTGGCCCATACGCGGTATCTGTTCACCCCATC
>CAZYKY010000073.1:0-2362 GCA_964648405.1 uncultured Candidatus Saccharibacteria bacterium | reverse complement strand
GACGAGCGGGCGATTGAAACCGCAAGAGCCCAATCGGAAAAACTGTGCGGAGAATTTGCCGAGAAATGGGGAGGACGAAACGATTACCTTGAGAACCCGACGGTACTGCGCGAGGCGCTGGACGAGTACGAGCGCCTCGTGGCGTCGCACGGGTGCAACGCCCTTGAGACCTACTATTTTTCCTTGCGGTCCGCGCTTGAGCAGGATAATCACTCGGTTACCGCCCGTCTCAATCTCGCCGTGCATCGGACGCGGGCGCTTTGGTCGGTAATTCAGTTTTTCACTCTGCGCCTGGCAAAGATACAAAAGGAGATGCAGGGGCGGATGCTCCTTTCTTCCGAATTGTCCGCATACCGGCACTTTCTCTCGCGGATTTTTGATCTCGCAAAATACGACCTTGGAGAAGAGGCGGAGAAAGTCCTCATGATGAAAGAGGGGCCCGCGAGAGAATATTGGGTCTCTATGGTCTCCGCGTTTTTGTCAAAAGAAGAGGTGGATGTTCTCGCGGAAGACGGGCGGAAAGAGGTAAAAGTATTCGCCGAGCTCTTTCCTCTTTTGGACCATGTCTCAAAACCGGTGCGCGATTCCGCCGCCAGTGCGCTCAACGCCATCCTTCTCAAACACGCGGAGGTGGCGGAGCGCGAGGTGAACGCTCTGCTCAACGACAAGCAGAGCACGGACGAACTCCGAAACATGGAGCGACCCGACCTTGCCCGCCACGCAAGCGACGACATTGAGTCGGGCGTGGTGGACGCGCTGGTCGGGGCGGTTTCGCAGGAGTTTGATGTTTCTTCGCGGTTTTATGCCCTCAAGGCGCGCATGCTCGGTCTGCCCGCGCTTGCCTACCACGAGAGAAACGTTCCCGCTGGAGAGGTTCAGAAGACATACTCGTATGATGAGGCGTCTTCATTTTTGCAAAAAATGTTTTCTGCACTCGACGGGGAGTTTGGAGATATTTTTTCTTCACTCACGCGAGACGGACAGATTGACGCGCATCCCGCGAAAGGAAAACAGCGCGGGGCGTTCTGCAGTCACCGCCTCCTCTCGCACCCTACCTATATATTGCTCAATTTCAGCGGCACGCTTGAAAGCGTGCTGACGTTTGCCCACGAGGCGGGCCATGCCATTAACAACGAGCTCATGCGAAAGCGCCGGCACGCCCTGTACTTTGAGACAAGTTTGGCGACAGCCGAGGTCGCGAGCACGTTTATGGAGGACTTTGCCCTGCGCTCGCTCATGGAAGAATCAGACGAGGAGGCGCGTTTGGTAATGCTCATGAGAAAGCTCAACAGCGACATTTCTTCCATATTCCGCCAGGTGGCGTGTTACCGGTTTGAGCAAGAGCTTCACGCGCAGTTCCGCTCCCGGGGATATCTTTCCAAAGAATCCATCGGAGATCTTTTCCGGGCGCACATGGCTTCGTACATGGGCCCGGCCGTTGAGCAATCCCCCGGGTCTGAATATTGGTGGGTGTACTGGAGCCACATCAGGCGGCATTTTTATGTATATTCGTACGCGTCCGGACTCTTGATATCCAAAGCGCTCCAAGACGAGACGCGCAAAAACCTCGCGTTCGTCTCCAAAGTGAAAGAGTTTTTGTCGGCAGGCACGTCCGCATCTCCCAAAGACATATTCGCCCGCCTCGGGATTTCCATTGACGACCCTCAATTCTGGAAGCGGGGACTCCAATCCGTCAAAGACGATCTTGCGGAAGCGGAAGCCCTTGCGAAAAAGCTCGGGAAGATATAAAAAGACGAGGCGAGGGATATTAAGGGACACGAAGGGACACGAAGGGACACGAAGGGATGTAAGGGATATAGAGAGGGCCTATAGTAAAGTGGCATTACGGCGCATTCGCCCCGTCATTCGACGGGGCAGCCCTATCGAATGATAGGGCGCATTGCGCAGGCGGCACAGTTCAATTGCAGGTGGAGGACAAGAAGGGCCTATAGTAAAGTGGCATTACGGCGCATTCGCATTGCGCAGGCGGCAGTTCGATTCTGCCTAGGTCCACATCTCCGGGAAGAAAAAAGTTTGAGTTTTGAGCAAAAGAAAACATCAATAGAGACAGGGAAACCATGATCATGATTCTTGGATTGATTGCCGGAGCGTGTACGACATTCGCGACGCTTCCGCAGATTATGAAATCTTGGCGCACGAAAAATGCGCGTGACGTTTCTCTGGAAACATACGCGCTTCTGACCGTTGGCGTCTGTCTTTGGCTTCTCTACGGGATATTCTTGCGGGACATTCCCATTATTGTCGCAAACATCATTGCTCTTGTGTTGAGTTCTACAATGATCTACCTCAAGATTCGCTACGGCTAGGGTTTTGCGAGCGCGGCGAGAATTTTCATATCGGC
>CAZYKY010000072.1:0-2365 GCA_964648405.1 uncultured Candidatus Saccharibacteria bacterium | reverse complement strand
AACATAAAGACGCCCGAACGAAAAAGCGTTGAGCGCGGAGTCATGAGCGCAAGCAAATCCTCGGGCATATTCACCGCCTCCACCGTCTTCATGAGGTAGTATGTATGGGGCTTGAGAGCTATGCTCAGCGTCTCCCCTTCTTTATAAGAGGCCATGAGGTTCATCGCGGGGGTTTCTCTCTCTTCAACTCCCAAAAATCCCCGTCCGGACGCCTCGTAGAGTTCTCCAACACGCAGGTCAAATCCCGCCCCCTCGGGATTCTGCACCTCTCTTTGAGACAGCCCCTCCACGAGGCCGCGCTCTCGCACCAAACGATGAAGTTCTTCAATTCCCAACACCATATTCCAAAAGGATCGTATGTTTATTCAACGGCGTCATTGCTCGCAGTGAAAGATGCGCGGAAACTGACCTGGAAAACAACGGAACCCCCTGCCCAAACACTACCGGTTCCACCGTAAGATACAGGACATCAAGAAGTCCCGCCTCCATAAACATGGTGTATATCGTACTGCCCCCGCATATCGCGACCTCTGTATACCCTCTCCGCTTCAAATCTTCAAGGAGGAGTCGGGGATTTTGGCGCGTCGTTTCCACTCCTTCGTATATCTTGTCATCCGAATAGACGATTGTATGGCGTCCAGGAAGCGGCTTGCCAATTGTTTCGTATGTGCGAGATCCCATAATCATCACTCCGGCCTCTTTGGTTTTCTGCACAAAAAATTTTTTGTCTTCCGCGCTCGTCCACGAGGTGGAAGAAGTCGTTGTTCCGCCAGCCGGAGCAATGAACCCGTCTGCGGAGATTGCGGCAATCAAAAACGATTTCATTGAATGTTTCCGCCCCTTGGCGTATACTTTTCTTATACAATACTAACACAACGCCCATGGACGTTCAATCACATCCCGAGGAGCAGTATCTTGCCCTGATGCGAGATATCCTCGAAAAAGGAGACAAACAGGTTGACGAACATACCGAGGCCGTCACGTGGAGCCTTTTTGGCAGACAGATTCGTTTTGATCTCAAAAAAGACGGCTTTCCCCTTCTCACGACAAAAAAAGTATACTGGAAGGGGGTGCTCCACGAGATATATTGGTTTTTTTCCGGGCAAAACAACATTAGGTATCTTGTGGACAATAATGTGCACATCTGGGACGACTACCCCTATAAGATTTACCTGGAAAAGATGGATAAAGGAGGAGCGGAAAAACTTTCCAAAGAAGAATTCATCGAAAAGATCGCGCATGACGAAGAGTTTGCGAAAGAGCATGGGACGCTTCGAAACATTTACGGAGAGTTGTGGCGCGCCTGGCCGACAAAAAGCGGACGAACCATCGATCAGCTCGCCTGGGCGCTCAAGGAGGTAAAACGAGACCCTGCCTGTCACAACGCAATTGTCACGTCCTGGAATCCGGAATATCTGTACGCAATGGCGGATCCCGCAGAAGCGTCGCGTTTTCCCATCTGCCACAACCTGTACCAGTTTAATGTGAAAAACGGACGGCTCTGCCTTCATCTCTATCAGCGAAGCGCGGATATATTTCTCGGGGTGCCTTTTAACATTGCCAGTTACGCGCTTTTGCTCGTTGTTGCGGCAAAAATCACCGGATACGAACCCGGAGAATTCGTGCACACCTTCGGGGATGTTCACATGTATGACAACCACAGAGAAGCCGCTCTTCTTCAGTTAGAACGAGAACCGCGTCCCTTCCCCAGTGTTTCCATCAGCGAAGAGGTAAGAGACATTGATTCGTTTAAACCGGAGCATATTACGCTTGAGGGATACGATCCGCATCCCGCCATCAAAGGAGATCTTACCATCTCGGGAGGCGTCGTTACCGAAGCGCAGAAGGCGTTTGTAAAGGCCTCACCCCAAAAGCACACTTAACGAGTGCGCCCATAGTGCGCAGAGAGGTATCCGGCGACATCCACGGAAGAAATTTTTCTTACCGATACTCCCGCCTGTTTTGAGAGCTCCAAGGAAGCATCGTATTTCTCTTTGTGTTTGCCGGGCTCCTGTTCGTACACGATCTCTTTGATCTTTGCCGAAACGATCGCCTTCATGCAGTCGTGGCATGGAAAGTATGAGGTATACAGCGTTGCTCCCGAAAGGTTGCCCGAATCCTGCAAAATCGCGTTGTGTTCCGAATGCATCACGCGCTTGCAGGAAGTCCCCTCGCCCTCAAATGTCAGACATCCAACCTCTGTGCAGTGAGGAAGGCCCGGCGGGGCTCCGTTAAATCCCGTCGCAAGGATTCTTCTATTTTTCACAATGACGCTTCCCACATGACGCTTTGGGCAGGTCGCCATAACGCCAACCAGTTTTGCCACCATCATAAAATACTCATCCCATGTGGGGCGAGGAGGGTA
>CAZYKY010000071.1:0-2459 GCA_964648405.1 uncultured Candidatus Saccharibacteria bacterium | reverse complement strand
ATTGCCGATATTGCCGTGCTTGTCGTTGCGGCGGAAGAGGGGGTAAAACCGCAAACCAAAGAGGCAATCGCGCAGGCGCACGAAGCAAATGTTCCAATGATTGTGGCAATTCACAAGGTTGACAAGCCAGAGGCGAATCCGGAGCGTGTCAAAATGGAGTTGAGCCAGGCGGGAGTACTGGTGGAAGGATATGGAGGAAACGTTCCTTTCGTCTCAACGTCGGCAAAGACGAAGCAGGGCATCCCCGATCTTCTGGAAATGATTCTGTTGATGGCGGACATGGAGGCGGTGCGCGCCAACCCCGAATTGCCCGGAGAGGGAGTTGTTCTTGAAAGTTCCATTGACAACAGGCGCGGCATTCTTTCAACGCTTCTTGTCACCGACGGAACGCTCGTGCCCGGAGCGCATATTGCAACACGGAGCGCTTGCGGGAAGGTGAAGATTCTGGAAGATTTTCGTGGAGACGCAACAGAGCGCGCCCTTCCATCAATGCCCGCGGTGGTTGTAGGGTTTGAAAAATCTCCCGCCGTGGGAGAAGAATGGAAGACGTTTGAAAAAGAAGAGGAGGCGAGGGCGTTTCTCGCAATTCCCGCAAAAGAAGAGCATCGGCAAGAGCCATCCTCTGATATCCCGACAGGAGACATCCCGATCCTCCCCTTGATTATAAAAGCGGACGTTGCGGGCTCCCTTGAGGCCCTGCGCCAGGTTCTGTATGCTCTGCCCCAAGAGGCGGTTCGTCTCGTCATCGTTGACTCGGGCCTTGGAGATACCAACGAGAGTGATATCCGCCTTGCCAAAGGCACCAAGGCGCGGATTGCCGCTTTTCGCGTGAAGGTTCAGCAAGGAATCCGCGAGTTTGCGCAAAGAGAGGGTGTTTCCATTGACTCCTTTGATGTCATTTATGACCTCATTCAGAACGTTCGTTCGCTGTTGGAGCATGTCGGAGTTTCTCAGACCGTCCGCGTAGACCTCGGGTCGCTTACGGTGCTCGGCGTGTTTTTCGTTCAGGGGAGCAGACAGGTCGTGGGGGGCAACGTGCGCGAGGGGGAGATACGGAAAGGGAGTAGGGTGGAGGTTTTCCGCGGAGAAACAAAAGTGGGAGAAGGGAGGGCTGTCAATCTGCAAAAAGACAAAAAAGACGCCGTGTCGGTGGGGACGGGCGCAGAATGCGGAGTGCTCTACGAAGGGTCAGAGAAGATTCAGGAGGGAGATATTTTGAAATTCTTCGTTGAAGAAACTCGCGTAGTATAACCATGACCGAGCGCCTTTCGAAAGTGAACCGCCTCTTGCAGAAAGAAATTTCCACCCTCTTTTTGCACGACGTTGAGTTTCCAAAAAACGTTCTTGCTACCGTCACGCGCGTTGAGACAACTCCCAATTTTCAGCAGGCCCGGGTATTTGTGAGTGTATTTCCCCAAGAACATTCAGACGGCGTTATCTCCCTCCTCTCAAGGAGAGTTTTTTTCATTCAGCAGACGCTCAACAAGCGGCTGAAGATGCGTCCGGTTCCCCGCATTGAGTGGACGAGAGAAGCAAAAACTGCGGAAGCCCAGCGCATCGAGGAGTTGCTTGAGCGGGCAAAACACGATATAGAGTGAATGGAGATTGGCCGGGTAGTTCCACCTGCGGTGGATCCCCCGAAGGGGGACAAGTGGTAAGACAAGGGTCTGTCCCCCTACGGGGGATGTCCCGTAGGGACACAAAACCCTTGGGGGTTCCTCGCCGGAGGCGAGTCCGCCTCAGGCGGAGATTCCCCTCCCGGCCTCAAGATAGAAAAAACATGCCCGGGTGCTGGAATAGGTAGACAGTCAACACTTAAAATGTTGTGAGGTTCTCCTCGTGTGGGTTCGAGTCCCACCCCGGGCACACATAAACGCAACAGCCCCGCACCATACCGGCGCATGGCTGGAGAAAAGGTACCTGGATAAAAGGTACCTGACACCAATTTCCAATTTCTCACCAATTTCCTAAAGTTAGCAAGTGGATATACTACAGTGATAAACCATGAAAAGAGAAATCCTTGTTAAATTTGGTAAAAAAGTCCGCGGGGAGCGGGCGAGGTTAGGTTTATCACAGGAAGTATTGGCCTCACGCGCCGGCGTTCACCGAACATATATTGGTATGATTGAACGAGCCGAAAAGAATATAACGCTGGAAAATAGTGAGAAAATTGCCAAAGCTCTAGGAATTTCATTGGAAAAATTAATGAATCTAGAAAAATAATTATGCAGAAGAAACATCGCAAACATCTAAAGTCCCGCAAGAGTAGTCCTTTCAATACTCTTTCAAGGTATCAAGAAGATACTGCAAAAGTTGCGTCTAATATAGTTTGGGCAACTATACTCAAAAAATATCCGAGGCTGGATTTTAACAATTTTCAATCCCTCGGAATAAAAGACCTTGACGCTAAATATGCTTTGTCATACATAAATCGTGGAGTAAAACTCAAGGGGTTGCCA
>CAZYKY010000070.1:0-2515 GCA_964648405.1 uncultured Candidatus Saccharibacteria bacterium | reverse complement strand
ACCGGATTCATACGACTCTAGTATAGCAGATGATACCGCCCTTGGTCATCTTTTGAGAAGAGGGAATGATCCTGAAGGTTCAGCGCAATCGTGGTCTCCTGCACATTTCTCTGCGAAAGCACCTGCCGCACAATCTCCTGCTTCGTGAGTCCTTTGGGGTGTTTGCCGAGAAGTTTGCGAATCACGTCTTTGACAGTGCCTTCGCTGTATCCCCAATCGGACAGCCCGTACATTCCGCGCCCCACAAGCACAAACCGAGGATCTTTGATGAGTTCGTTGTGCACGGTCTGGGAGAGGACGGGTTTTTCTTTGAGAAAGGCGAGGAGGCGCTGAAGATCTTCAATACGCCGCGCCACCTGCGAAAAATGCAGGGGCTTCCCTTCTCTTTTCAAGACGAGATACGCCTTCTCCCGTATTCCTTTTGGGTGCACCTCCGGCCATGAGCGCAACCCCCATTCTCCCTCATGGCTTTTTGCGATATGCTTTGAAATTTCAAACACCGAGCGCGCATGGGGCGCAGGAGCGCTCCCCGTTGAATGCGCCGCGTAGATGGATCGACAGATCGCCTCAAGTTCGTCGGACGCAATGGTGCGGCGCTCCTTCTCAAGGCGCGAAACAAGTTCTTGGACAATAAAAGGCGCAATGTCGCGCACCGCCGGATGAAGCGCCCAAAAGGCATGGGTATTCTTGGTCTCTTTACGGTAATGAAAATCGGGCCCAATGACCAAAAGAAAAATCACATACTGTTTTTCGGCGCGCGCGTTCAGGGCATCAAGAAGCAGGTCTTCCCGTTTGAGGGTCCCCTCTTTTTTCAGCGCCGAGACAATGGAACGGAACACGGGCGCGAACACGGAAGCATGCGAGGGTACGGACAGAATCTTTTTTTGCACGTTGGAAATCACGTCGTCCGTCACCTGCCGCACGCGCTCCCGCGTAATTCCGTACGAAGAACCGATCGCCTCGAGTGTCTGCGGAGAAAAATCGGCAAGCCCAAAGCGCCTCGCAACAATGTCGCGGGCGCGGGGTTGGAGTTCGTGCAGAACCCGATCACATACGGTTTTATACGGAATCGCCATTTTTATATTAGACAACCTTATACTCATTTTGTCAAGTTTCTCGCAGTCCAGCGCACCAAAAACGCAGGGGCGAGACAGAGCGAGGAATATATTCCCGCAACGATTCCAACAATGAGCGCGAGAGAAAAATACCGCAGGGACTCCCCGCCAACCATGTAGAGGGCAACGAGGGGAAAAAGGGTCGTGAGGTACGTATTGAGGCATCGCACCATCGTCTGCGATAAACTTGCGTTCACAATGTCCCGAAAGTCAGCTCCACTGCGCAGGACCACGTTTTCTCGGATCCGGTCGAAGACCACAATGGTATCGTTGATAGAGTATCCAAGCACAGTCAAAAGGGCCACAACGACGGGAATCGTAATCTCCACGCCATAGAACCTCCCAAGTACGGCAAACACGCCCGCAGGAATCAACACGTCGTGGAGAGCGGTAAGCAGTACCGTGACGCCGTACTGCCACGACCTGGCGTATTCAACGATCTTCCGGAACGCAACCGTCACGTACGCCATAATGACCGCAAGGGATATGAGGGCCATCTGCATAATCTTATTGCGCAGTTCCTTGCCTACGGACGGGCCGACCGACTCAAATTTTTGTTCGCTAACTCCCTCGCCCAACGAACGCACCATGTGCTGGTGGGCGTCGGGCGTGAGCGAATTCATGCGGATTACGACCTGCCTTTCTCCCAACGGCTGGACGTGCGCGGTGCCAAGCGAAAGGGCGTCAATGGTTCTCCGAATCTCGTCGCTTTGGGGACGGGCATTTTGATACTCCACCACCAGCTCGCTTCCGCCGGCAAAATCGATGCCGGGCTTCAACCCAAACGCAACCAGCGCCACAATGCTTGACGCTATGGCGAGTATCCCGACTCGCAGATAGAACCTGTCAAATCTCAGTATGTTCATAGTATCATTACGCCCACAGCCAATGCAGACGTTCCAGGCGCGTGCCGATAAACAGGGCAAGAAAATTTCTCGTGACAAAAATTGCGGAAAACATGCTCAATAAAATTCCCAAAGAAAGCGTAAACGCAAATCCTTTCACGAAGGACGAGCCAAACCAAAATAAAACGAAAGCGACAAGCAGGGTTGTGACGTTGCCGTCTCTGATGGAGGGCCAGGCGCGGGAAAATCCCTCCTGAAGCGCCACTTGAAAGCTCTTCCCCGCCCTTAACTCCTCTTTGGTGCGGGAGAATATGAGGATATTCGCATCAACCGCTATGCCGATAGAAAGGACGAACCCCGCAATGCCCGCGAGCGTCAGGGTAACGGGAATGAGCTTGAACAGTGCGAGCATGAGCGCCACGTAGAGCACGAGGGAAATTGCGGCGAACAATCCGGAGAGGCGGTAAAACGCAATAATGAAAAGCATCACCAACGCAAGTCCCATGACACCCGCTTGTATGCTTTTTTGCAGGGACTCCCCGCCAAGCGTCGCGC
>CAZYKY010000069.1:0-2559 GCA_964648405.1 uncultured Candidatus Saccharibacteria bacterium | reverse complement strand
ATTTGAAGACCGTGCTCGCAAATCATATTTTATTTGATATGCCCAATGTCGTCATCACCCCCCACAACGCGTTTAATACGGCGGAGGCGCTCCAGCGCATTGTGGACACTACCGTCCAAAACATCCGGGCGTTTATCGCCGGCACCCCCCTCAACCTTGTGCAATAAAAAAAAGACCAGCATTACTGCCGGCCCTCTGCGATTGCGTAGCAGTTCTTGCCGCTACGCTTCGCCCTGTAGAGCGCCGCATCTACGCGGCGCATGATCTCGTCAGGCGGGACCCTGCGGTCCCACAACCCAATGCCGATGCTTAGAGATATTGCGATTTTTTCTCCTTGATAGAGAATGGGTTTCCCCACCTCGTCGAGGAGACGTTTGGCGACAGCTTCCAAAACTTTTACGTCCGGGAAGATGTCGACCAGCAACATTCCAAACTCGTCGCCCCCAAGGCGGGCGACGATGTCCAGCGTTCGGAGCGCGGCGTGGAGGCGTTCCGCCACAGCGCGGAGCACCATATCTCCCGCCGCATGGCCAGAGCCATCGTTGATTTTTTTGAAGTTGTCTATGTCTAGAAACACTACGCCCACTGGCGGGGCGTAGCGACGCGGAGAGAAATATTTTTTCAACGCTTCTTCGAAAAACCTTTTGTTTAGAAGGCCTGTCATTGGATCCTTGTCGGGATCCCTTAGGGACCGGAACCGCGACACCGCCGTCCATGCCGCCGTCATGGCGGCAACAATGAACACCAACGCTTCCAGTGCCGGGGTTCGAAACCCCGACACGACCATAACCTGGTGGATAAGTGCTCCCATTAGGGATGGGAGCAACGCCACCATCATTGCCTGCCGGAATGGATTCACCCCGACACCTCCTTTTTGAACATTATAGGAACCGGAGTGTTTATACTATAAACAGAACTTTTGTCAATGTTTGACATTTTGGCGATTAGACAGGGGAGGAAGAATGGGTACAATGGAGGGCATATGAATTACACGGCATTGCGCGAAAAAGGGGTACATTTTTTGCAAGAAAAACTGCTCTCTCCCAATCTTCGGCGGCATTGTTTTGCCGTGGAGGCGATTATGCGAGAACTTGCGAGGCACTACGGGGAAGACGCGGAGCTGTGGGGGCTTGCGGGGCTGATGCACGACGTGGATTACGAAGAAGTGAAAGAAGACCTGTCCCGCCACAGCTTGCTTGGCGCCCAATGGCTTGAAGACCTTGGGTTTCCCCCCGAGGCGGTAAAGGCGGTCAGGGTGCACAACGAGGCGCACGGAGAACTCGCCCAAACGCGCATGGAGAACGCTTTGATTTTCGCGGACGCCGTTTCGGGGCTTGTTGTGAGCGCGGCGCTTGTGGTTCCCACCAAAAAACTCGCCGACTTAAAACCGGAAAGCGTCATGAAACGGTTTTCGCAGAAGGACTTTGCAAAAGGAGTATCAAGAGAAGAGATCATGCGGTGCGAACGGCACGGGTTGCCGCTTTCGCAATGTGTCGAGTTGAGCGTGAACGCCCTGCGCGGGATTGCGGGAACGCTCGGGCTGTAATATAGTGGAGCATATCAGTTTATCGTATCGCGCATGCAAGAAAATCTTAAAAATTTAGTTCAGGCGGCGCTTGTTGCGGCGCTTGTCGCAGTGTCTGTTGCGGGGTTGTGGTATGTGCAGGCGTTCGCTCACGACAAAGATGTCATGCGCACGTTTTCCGTGACGGGGGAGGCGAAACGCGTGGCGATTCCCGATGTTGCCCGCTTTACCGTTGGAGTGACCTCAAAGGGCAAGAGCGACCTCGGGTCCATCCAAAAGGGGGTAAACAAAACAATGGATACCATCGTACAGTATCTCAAAGAGCAGGGGGTTGAAGAGAAAGACATCAAAACAATCCAGTACGATGTGAGCCCCCAGTATTCCTATCCTCCGTGCAAGTACGATTATTCCGTCTCTCCCGCCGAATGGATATGTCCCCCCGTTGACATCATCGGCTACTCGGTTGCCCAGCAGGCGGAGGTTACCATTCGCAACTTTGAAAAAATCGCCGAAATACTCGGCGGGGTGGTTGAACAGGGAGCAAACGATGTGTCGTCGCTAACCTTTGAATTGGAGCATCCCGAGGAGTTGCAAAACGAGGCGAGGGCGGAGGCAATTGAAAAAGCCCGCCAGCAGGCGCAAAGCATCGCGAAAGCGGGAAAGTTTAGAATCGGAACCCTTGACTCGGTGATAGACAACAAGGCGCCCTACGACAGCTACGGATATGAGCGCATGGCGTATTCTTCCGCCGCTTCAAGCGTTCAGCCCGGAACCCAGGAAATTTCTTCGTCCGTCACCCTCCGCTACCGGATCCGCTAGGTGCGCCATGAAGCTCTTTGTGAAAGCAAAGCCGGGGGTAAAAACAGAGCGCGTGGAGCGAGTTGACGATTCTCATTTTATCGTCGCCGTCAGAGAACGTGCGTCAGAAGGCAGAGCAAACGAGGCGGTTCTCAAGGCGCTTGCGAAATTCTTGGGCATTGCCCCCTCGCGTTTTCGCGTTGCGGCGGGGCGCAAAAGCAAAGCAAAAACCGTGG
>CAZYKY010000068.1:0-2568 GCA_964648405.1 uncultured Candidatus Saccharibacteria bacterium | reverse complement strand
TCAAGAAAAGCGGTCGGCAACCGAGGAGGCGGCAAACGAAAAGGGCTTGATGACCGGCTCAAACCCGTTGCCGCGGATCATTCCCGTAACATCTTTGATCATTTCTTTGGTGGGGCCGTGCTGGCCGACATCCGCGTGGATATACTCAAAGGTGTAGGTTGCGCCATCCAGCGTCTTTTTCAATTCTTCCCGCAACCACAGGGCGAGCTCGCACGAGAGCACCACCTCGTTTAGAATGCGTTCTTGCAGGGAATAAAACTTGCGCCTGGGATAGGCGATGCGCTTCAAGAAGAACCTCCCCCCCATCCCCTTTCTTAGCAAGACGATCGCCACGGGAAACGACGGGTCTTCGGTTGCCGAGGAGTCGCACCCGACGATTATCTCGTAGGAGCGCTCCGGCTTTTCTTCAATGTACAGCCGTATGGAGTCAAGAACCTGAGAGAGAAGCAAAGGCCCGGATGTAGGGCTGTAAAATGTTCCGTTGGTAAAGAGTTCGGTCATGCAAGAGCGCGAGCCATTGAGACGAATTCTTCGGCGTTGAGCGAGGCCTTCCCGACGAGCGCCCCCCGGAGGCCCGCCCCTGTGATAATTTCGGCAATGTTTTCTGCTGCAACGCTCCCTCCGTACAGCATGGGGGCGTTCGCGACGATTTTTCGGAAGGAGTCCGCCGCCCGTTTAATCTCTTCAACGCTTGCCTCTCTCGCCCCCTCGTTGGTGCTGATCGCCCACGAGGGTTCAAACACAACGATGCACCTATCCGTTTCTTCTTTTGACATTCCGCCCATGGTTTCCTCAAGTTGCGAGGGGTTTTCGGCACATACCACGGGAGTGAGACGGGCTTTTAGCGCCGAAATGATTTTTTTTCTTACCATCGCCGATGTCTCCCCAAGATGCCGCCTGCGTTCCGAGTGCCCGAGAATGACATGCGAACAATTCAGCGAGGCAAGCATCGCGGGAGACACCTCCCCCGTATACGGCCCCTGATCCTCCCAAAAAGAATCCTGCGCCCCGAGATCAATCAAAGGATGGCGCTCTTTGGCGCGCGACAGAGAGGCGAGGAAGGGAAAGGGAGGACATATCACGATACGGGGGGATGCAAGCCCTTCCATTCCGTTTGCGACGTGTTCAAAAATCTCCTCGGCGTCTTTGACGCTCAAGGGGTTCATCTTCCAGTTTGCGACGAGAAGTTTGCTCTCTTGCATAGTGTCATCTGGAGCGGCGGCGGAAAAACCACCACGCACCCACTGCGATTATACCTCCCAGGATGACCCAGTCAAACGCGCGAAAGGAGGATTGGAGCAGGTCCCAGTTTTTTCCCGCTATCACCCCCGCATAGGTGAGCGCGTAATTCCACGGCAGAGCCCCCGCAAATGTATACAGAGAAAACTTCCACACGTTCATTCTCAATACTCCCGCGGGCAACGAGATAAATGTGCGCACCACGGGAAGAAGGCGGGAAAAGAACACCACGCCGTTCCCCCAGCGCACCATCCACCCCTCCCCCCGTTCAAGGTCGGCAAGAGTGATTCTTATATAGCTTCCATAACGCTCCACGAACGGCCTCCCTCCCCAGAAGCCAAGCGCGTACGAGGCGAGGGAGCCCGCAAGATTTCCGATTGTTCCCGCCATGACAACCCAGAAAAACGAGAAACGCCCGTCAAACACAAGGTATCCCGAAAAGGGCATCACGATCTCGGAAGGGATGGGAATGTTCGCGCTCTCAAGCGCCATCGATGCAAAAATACCCCAATACCCCGCCTTGGCAATCCAGGCAACGAGCACGAGGGCGAGCCGTTCAAGCGCGTGTTCAACGTAGATCATCTCGTGAAAATTTCAGGGCCCTTCGCGCCCACGGCAACCGTGTCTTCCGCGTGCGCCGCCAAGGATCCCGATTGGGTGATAAACGCAAACCCCTTCTCGGCTTTTACGACATGTGCGTCTTTCAGTGAAAACATCGGCTCCACGCACAGCACCATGCCCGCCTCCAGCCGCGCCCCCCTCCCCCGCACCCCCATATTCGGCACCTGGGGCTCTTCGTGGAGTTTTTCGCCGATGCCGTGCCCGCACAGTTCTTCAATGGCAAAAAACCCGTGGCGCCTTGCCACGGACTCAATCGTATTGCCCACATCCCCCAGAGTATTTCCCTCGTATAACTCGGCAATGCCCGCCTCCAGCGCCTCGTTTACGGCTTCGCACAGCTCCTGCGCTTTTCGCGAAACAGTTCCGACGGGCACGGTTCTTGCCATATCAAGATTCATCCCCTTCCAGACGATTCCCATATCCAGGGAAACCAGATCGCCCTCCATGACGCGGCGGCGGGAAGGGGTCCCGTGCACGACCTCCTCGTTGATTGAAACGCACAGAGCCGCGGGAAACCCTTCGTATCCCATAAACGCGGAACGCGCGAACGACTTCTTGATGAGTCCGCGCGCCAGCGTCTCGAGTTCCTGCGTTTCCACTCCCGCCACCGTCCGCAAAGAAAGCTCCGCCATAAGCGAGGCGAGTATCTTCCCGCCCTCCCGCATATGGGCGAGCTCTTTCTCGGTTTTACGAGTAATCATTGGGCAA
>CAZYKY010000067.1:0-2594 GCA_964648405.1 uncultured Candidatus Saccharibacteria bacterium | reverse complement strand
CGACTGGTGTATTTCGCGCCAGATCTGGTTTGGGCACCGGATACCCGTGTGGTACGGAAGAAAGTCAAAAGTCAAAAGTCAAAAGTCAAAAGAGATAGGTCAAAAGGCAAAAGAGTTGTACGTTGGGGTAACGCCTCCAAAAGGTGAGGGATGGGAGCAGGACCCGGACACCCTCGACACGTGGTTCTCTTCGGGATTGTGGACATTTTCCACGCTTGGATGGCCCGCCTTTGCCCCTTCTACAAAATTCGGGGCTACGGCGGGCAGGCCCTCTGATCTGAAGAAATTCCATCCCACTTCGGTGTTGGAAACGGGGTACGACATTCTCTTTTTTTGGGTCGCGCGCATGATCTTAATGTCCACCTGCCTGATTGGAGAGGTTCCTTTCAAAACCGTCTACCTGCACGGCATGGTGCGGGACGAGAAGGGGAGAAAAATGTCAAAATCGCTCGGCAATATCGTAAATCCCCTCGACATGATTGCGAAATATGGAGCCGACGCCACCCGCCTCTCACTCATTATCGGGGCGGCTCCGGGAAACGACATAAAACTTTCGGAAGATAAAACGCGCGGATACCGGAACTTCGCAAACAAACTTTGGAACATCGCGAGGTTTATCCTTATGAATACTTCCGATTATTCCTTGCGAACGAAAACAACGCTCGCCCCGGGCGACGCAAAGATTCTTAAATCGTTTTACGCAGTGGCGCGCCGCGTGGAGCGCGATGTTGAGGCGTTTCAACTCTCAAAGGCGGCAGAAACCCTCTACCACTACGCGTGGCATACATTTGCGGACGCCGTCATTGAGGATTCAAAGCCCCTTCTAGACGATAAAAAAACCAAGGCGTCCCGGCAGGCCCTCTTGCGCACCATTCTCTATGAACTGATCAAATTGCTCCATCCGTTTATGCCGTTTGTCACCGAGTCGATCTATCAAATCCTCCCCCTCCCGCGCAAAAAGCAGACGATTATGATTGAACAACGAAACTCTCTATGACAATCTTTTGGTTTGTCGTGTTCGGGCTTGTCCCAAGTTTCGCGTGGCTCGCATATTATTTACGGAAAGACCGGCACCCCGAACCCAACATCATGATAGTGAAGGTTTTTGCGTTTGGCGGGGCGGGCGCAATGTTCGCACACTTTGCAGAACCCCTCTTTGCTCCGATGCTGAGGGGGCTTACGCGGATTGCGCAAGAGTCGTTTTCGCTTTCTCCCGACGCGGCAACCTCCCTGTTTTACGCCCTCTACTTCTTTTTTGCGGTCGCCCTGCTGGAAGAACTGCTCAAATATTTTGCGGTACGCGTTCTCGTCTACCCGAGCGAAGAGCTGGACGAACCCATTGACCTCATGCTCTACATGATTATTGCGGCATTGGGATTTGCCGGCGTGGAAAATATCCTCAAATTCTTTGAATTGGGGGCAAACCCCGATCCCTCGCACATCGTTCTCTTGAGCGCGTTCCGGTTCGCGGGAGCAACATTTCTTCATGCTCTGGCGTCGGGCTTGTTCGGATACGCTCTGGTTGTCGCATGGTACGGAAAAAAATCCCACGCCCTCCACGCGCTCGCCGGGCTTCTTGTTGCCACGGTCGCGCACACTCTCTTTAACTTCTCGCTCATACGCGCAGAACACGAAATGAGGTTCCTCTACCCGGCGGCCATTCTGATCGTTCTTACAACACTCCTCTCTCTCGCCTTTCTGCATGTAAAGAAAATAAAAAGCATTTGCGAAATACACGCATGAGCGCATTTTTTGAACACTTGCGAGAAAATCTCGGAATACAAGAGGAGACGAACTCCGAACCCGACGCTTCCCCGCCTCCAAAGCATAAAAGAACCGTAAGGCGCCCTCCAAAGGTTTCCGCAAAAAAACCTGCCGCTCCTCCCTCGCCAGTCCCCTTGTTTGAATCATGGGAAAAAGAGATGGGAGAACTCGGGGTGGATGTCTACGAAACAGAAAGCGAATTTGTCATTCAAAGCCCTGTTGCCGGAGTGACCCTTGAGGGTATTCGCGTCTCCGTTGAAGACGATATGGCAATAATCGTCGGACACCGGACAAACCCCGACCCCTCGCAAAAAACCTACCGCATTCAGGAATGCTACTGGGGAGGATTTTCAAGACGGGTTCTCCTGCCCGACGACGTGGACGCGGAACATCCCCGCGTGTCTATGAAAGACGGTATTCTTACAATCCGTTTCTCAAAAAAACCGACTCAAGAGACAACGCGAGTTATCATTGAAACATAGTGTCGGAGGAGAGATTCGAACTCTCACGGGTTGCCCCACCGGCTCCTAAGGCCGGCGCGTCTGCCATTTCGCCACTCCGACCCGCTTTATAAACAATACTACGGGCTCTGCGCCCGTAGTATCATATCTGCCCCTCCCGCTCAAGGATCTTTATTTTGCCACCTTAAGAAGGTCCTGGACGAGCGAGGGAACAAACGCCGCAACCATTGCGACGAAAAGCCCTATGATCCCCCAGACGAGGCGGTCTTTTGCCTCCTGAATTTTCTTTGGATCCCCCCCTCCCGAGACAAACAGGAATCCCCCCCCCCCGAACCGCAGGACGGCCACAGCAACCAACCCTCCTCAGAA
>CAZYKY010000066.1:0-2614 GCA_964648405.1 uncultured Candidatus Saccharibacteria bacterium | reverse complement strand
TTATCAGAACCTGCGGCCCGCGGTTCGAATCCATCTTATCATAATCCGCCGAAATAAAATGCCCCTCATTGGGGCGTTTTATTTTGGCGGTCCCGACGGGATTCGAACCCGTGTTACAGGGATGAAAACCCTGCGTCCTAGGCCAGGCTAGACGACGGGACCAAGCTCCGCCACTGTAGCAGAAAATTGCAAAATGACAAGAAACCGTATACAACGGACGCATGAGAATTTTGGGTATTGAGACCTCGTGCGACGAGACGGGCATTGCCCTTCTTGATATTTCGGAGGGAAAGAATCCCTCCGTTCGCGTATTGAGCAACGCAATCGCCTCGCAGGTGGAGACCCACAGACAATATGGAGGCGTCTACCCCATGATTGCCAAGCGAGAGCACCAGCAAAACCTCCCGCTCGTTCTTCAAGAAGCAATGGCAGGACACTCGTGGAAAGAGGTGGGGGCGATTGCGCTCGTCGTGGGACCGGGCCTTTCTCCGTGCCTCTGGGCGGGCATCACATTTGCCCAAGACCTCGCAAAAAAAACGGGAATCCCCGTTATTCCCTCCAATCACCTTGAGGGGCACATCCTTACCGCTCTCTTGGGAGAAACATCGCAAAGCGCACAGTACATACTACAGACATATCGGGCGCCGGCGGTCGCGCTCGTTGTTTCGGGAGGGCATACCCAGCTTATTCTGGCAAAAAAAATCGGGACATACAGCATCATTGGAGAGACGCGCGACGACGCGGCGGGCGAGTGTTTTGACAAGACCGCGCGCATGCTCGGGCTTCCCTATCCCGGGGGACCGGCCATAGCGGCCGAGGCCGCGAAAGGCGGTGACGCAAAGTTTAAAATAAAATTGCCGAGGCCGATGATCCATTCAAAAAATCTTGACTTCAGCTTTTCTGGATTGAAAACGGCGGTGCTGTACGACTGGCAGGCGCGGCCGGAGAAAATCCGCGCATCAAAAGAATACGTTGCGGAAATGGCACAAGAAATACAGGAAGCAATCTGCGACGTGCTCGTTGCGAAAACGCTCGCGGCGACGCGCCTGCACGGAGCAAAAAGCGTCATCCTGGGAGGAGGAGTCGCGGCAAATTCGGAGTTGAGAGCGCGCTGCAGAGAGGCGTTTGAGCAAGACGCCCTCGCACTTTTTTTGCCGCGCGCGGAACTCTGCACGGACAACGGCATTATGGCGGCGCTCGCGGGATGGGGCAGGCGGGCGCGCATGATACAACCCTCGTTGCTGGGCAATCTTGAAGCGATGCCCGCGATGAGTGTAGAATGAAAGAGCTCATGGAAATCCCGAAGTCCTATCTCCCCGCCGACACCGAAGACGCGATATACTCCCTCTGGGAAAAGAGCGGGTTTTTCAATCCCGATGTGTGCGTTGCAAAAAAGGTGTGCAAAAAAACGGCGCGGGCATTCTCTATGGTTCTTCCTCCTCCGAATGTAACCGGCACCCTGCACATGGGGCACGCCGCCATGCTTGCCATTGAAGACGCCCTTGTTCGCTATAAGCGCATGGGCGGGTTCAAGACGGTATGGATTCCGGGGACCGACCACGCGGCCATCGCCACGGAGTCAAAAGTGGAGGAGATCCTGTACAAAAAAGAAGGAAAGACACGCCGCGACATCGGCAAAGAGGCGTTTTTGGAACGCGCAGAGGCGTTTGCGAAAGAAAGCCACGACACGATTGTTCACCAGATCAAAAAACTCGGGGCATCCCTGGACTGGTCGCGGGAAGCGTATACGCTCGACGAGCAAAGAAGTGTCGCGGTGCGCACCGCGTTCAAGACAATGTATGAGCAGGGGCTTATCTATCGGGGAGACAGAATTGTCAACTGGGACCCGAAAATGCAAACGACCGTGTCGGACGACGAAATTGAATGGAAAGAAGAGGAGACCCCTTTTTATCACCTTCAGTACGGACCTTTCACCATCGGCACGGCGCGGCCGGAAACGAAGTTTGGAGACAAATATGTCGTCGTCCACCCCAAAGACGCCAGATACGTATCATACGCGCACGGCCAAGTTCTTGAGGTTCCGTGGATTGGGGGCAGGGTACGAGCAACGGTGATAAAGGATGCGGCCGTGGATATGTCGTTTGGAACGGGGGCGATGACGATCACCCCGTGGCACGACATTGTTGATTTTGAGATCGCCGAACGCCACGGACTTCACAAGGAACAGATCATAGACCGCGCGGGAAAACTCCTTCCCGTTGCACTCGAATTTGCGGGCATGCACATCGCCAAGGCAAGACCCCTCATTGCGGAGCGCTTTAGAGAACTCGGGTTGCTCAAACGCGTTGATACGCAGTACACCCATCGGGTCGCCCTGAACTCCAGAGGGGGCGGGCGCATTGAACCCCAGATTATGCGCCAGTGGTTTATTGACGTGAACAAGGAGTTTTCGTTTCCTCACGCGGGACTCAAAAGTGTACGGAAAGGGCAAACAACCACGCTCAAAAAACTCATGCATGGCGTAGTGAAAAACAAAGAGGTTGAGATACTTCCCAAACGTTTTGAAAAAATATATTTCCACTGGATACGCAACCTTCACGACTGGTGTATTTCGCGCCAGATCTGGTTTGGGCACCGGATACCCGTGTGGTAC
>CAZYKY010000065.1:0-2691 GCA_964648405.1 uncultured Candidatus Saccharibacteria bacterium | reverse complement strand
CTGTCTGCCCGCGCTTTTGCACCACGTTCTCTTGCGCCATACGAATACTCAACCACGGCTTGATTTCTTTTTCAACCGGGGGCCGGAGGGGGTGTCTTCAACGCTCCACCCTTTTGATTCAATGAGCAGGCGCATTTCGTCCGCCTCTTTCCACTGCCGTTTCTGTCTGAACGCCTCGCGCCGGGCGGCAAGCTCTCGTATTTCTTTTGGAATCGGCTTTGCCGCGCGGGTTGAAAACAAAAACCCGAATATCGCGTCAACCTCTTTGAGCCAGAGAAGAATTGCACGTGCGTCTTCTTGTGAGAGGGCGTCCGCGTTCACAAGGGAATTGATCTCTCGTATCAGTTCAAAAATTGCGGCAAGCGCTTTGGGCGTGTTGAAGTCGTCATCCATCGCTCCCTGAAATCCTTTCTGCGCAGTCCGCAGAAAAACTTTTGCCTGCCTCGCCGGCAGGCGGGACTTTTGACTTACACTTTTGCCTTTTGACTTTTGATTTTTGACTTTCCCCACGAATTCATCCACCCTCTCAATTTCTTTTTCCGCCTGTAAAACGAGCTCGTTGGTCCAGTCAATGGGGGAGCGATAGTGCGCCTTTGTCATAAAAAATCTCAAAAGGCGCGCCCCGTCGCCCGCCCGCCGGGTAAGAAACTCCCTGATGGTAACAAAGTTTCCTTTGGATTTAGACATCTTTTCCCCCTCCGTTGTCAGAAATCCCGTGTGCATCCAGTAGCGCACGAACGGCCTCTTTCCCGAGATCGCCTCCATTTGCGCAACCTCCGCCTCGTGGTGGGGAAATAGAAGGTCGCGCGCGCCTCCGTGAATGTCGTACTGCGCCCCGAAATGTTTCTCGGTGATTGCGGTGTCTTCAATGTGCCATCCGGGCCTTCCCATGCCCCAGGGGCTTTTCCATGCCGGCTCCCCCTCTTTTGAAAATTTCCACAAACAAAAATCCGCCTTGTTCCGTTTTGCCACCGACTCGTCAATGCGCGAAACCCCGTCTTCCGCCTGTTGGATGGTGCGCCCCGAGAGCGAGCCATATCTCTTGAATTGCGCCGTGTCGTAATAGATGCCGTCTCCCGCGATCTCGTAGGCGTATCCTTTTTTGATGAGACGCTCCGTCTGGCTGACAATCTCCTTGATATAAAGCGTCGCCTTGGCGTATGTTGTCACTGCGTTCGCCTTGAGCGCCCTCATATCGCGCAGGTATTCTGCGGTGAACCGCCTCGCAAGCGAGAGGGGATTTTCGTTGCGCTCTTTTGCCCTCGCGATAATTTTGTCGTCAAGGTCGGTAATGTTCTGCAGATACAACACCTCATACCCCCGCGAGCGCAGATATTTCACGATCATATCAAAAGCAATGTACGTTCTTGCGTGCCCAATGTGCGAAAAGTCGTACACCGTCGGCCCGCAGACAAAAAGCTTCAGCGTTTTATCCCGAGCGGAAGCGTGGAGCTTCAAGAGTTCTTTTTTTCCCGAAAGCGTGCTGTACATCTTTACGGCCATGCCGGAATTGTAGCATATATTTTACCGGTGGAATACTGCGCCTTTCTGTGATAGGATACGCGCGTACTTGTATGGCAAACCTCGTCCTCTACCGAAAATACCGGCCAAAAAGCTTCAACGATGTTGTCGGCCAGGAGCAGACCGTCAAGATACTGCGCAACGCCGTATTGACCGGTTTTGTCTCCCACGCCTACCTGTTTTCGGGCCCGCGAGGAAGCGGAAAGACCACCATGGCGCGCCTGCTGGCAAAAGCGGTCAACTGCAAAAACCCCTCCAACGGGGATCCGTGCAACGCGTGCGGCGCATGCGAAGAATTGGGCAGGGGTAACTCGCTTGATCTCATTGAGATTGACGCCGCCTCCAACAGAGGAATTGACGAGATACGGGACCTGAAAGAAAACGTGCGCTTCGCCCCCGCAACCCTGAAATACAAAGTGTACGTTATTGACGAGGCGCACCAGCTCACCAAAGAGGCGTCAAACGCCCTGCTCAAAACGCTGGAAGAGCCCCCCGCCCACGCCCTGTTTATTTTGGCGACAACCGAGGCGCACAAGATGATTCCGACCATATTGTCCCGATGCCAGCGGTTTGATTTTAAAAAACTGCGGGTTGCAGAGCTTGTGGAAAGGATGCGGCGCATCGCCGAGGCCGAAGAAATGGCAATTGCACCCGACGCTCTCTCGCTCATTGCCGCCCACTCGGGGGGATCGTTTCGGGACGCGGAGAGTATTTTAGACAAGGTCTTCTCGTTTCGCGCCTCGTCAGAGCAAGAAATAACGGCGCAAGAGGTGAAAGAGCTACTCGGCATCGTGGAAATAGGGCTCGTCGCGGATTTTGCAGACCTGATTCTCAAAAAAGACGCTCCGGGAGCCCTCGCGTTTATCTCTTCCAACCTGCAAGAGGGGGTAGACCCGCAAGAGTTTGCAAAAAATATCGTGCAGTATCTGCGCCAGGCGATGATTATTGCGATCAATCCCGATTTGATCGACGCACTCGGCATGGGATTCACCAAAGAGGAGGAGGCAAGAATTACGGCGCAGGCGCGCGATTTTGACATCAAAGAGCTTCAGAACGCCATTGGGCAATTCGCCGAAGCGGAGCAAAAGATGAAATACGCCACAATTATTCAGCTCCCCTTGGAGCTTGCGGCCCTGACCGCCTGTGGAGTATAACCGAAGGCAGGGAAAT
>CAZYKY010000064.1:0-2796 GCA_964648405.1 uncultured Candidatus Saccharibacteria bacterium | reverse complement strand
CCTTGAGCAGAGAGCCGGAGGAGGCGAGGAGGAGGCGGGCGTTGTCTGCGCCGTCGGATGAGGCCTCGTCAAGCGCTCCGAGGACGGAGGCGGGTGTTGAGAGCGCCGCGTTCAGGGCGAGTGGAAGATTGGAGCGGAAGTTCTCGGCGGGAAGAGAGAGGAGAAGATCTGTATGGAACACAACGCCTTTCGCTTGGACGAGAGAGGCATGGGTGTTTGAGCGGAATTCGTGGGCAAATGCGTCAGCAAATGCATCGGCAAACACTGCTCCTGACAATACGCGCGAAGTAAGATACTGCTGAGCGGTATTGGCGGCATATTCAAAAGAACGCCTGGCTCCATCAACGCCTACTTTTCCATATACGACTCCAGCGCTAAACAAAACAACTGCCACGACGCAAACCGTCGCAAGCCACTTGAATATATTGCTTGGCGTTCGCGCTATCACGGACGCTCTGGAAATCGCCTTGCCGTTTGTATTTTTGAAATCCTCGCTGCGCTTGATATAGTCGTCAAGCCACTCTCGCGTTGTTGTCCAGTTGCGTCCGTTTTTAACGGCTTTCAACTTCCCTTGCTTTGCGCGCAAATTCAAATATTTCTGCGAGTATGTGCAGAACTTCGTTGCTTCATGAAGTGATATAAACGATGCCATACGGGTTTGTGCATTATCCCAATATCCAAGAAGGCAGTCAATTGTGCAAAACTCATTTCGCGATATCCCATCCCATACATATGCCTAATCCAAACTTAATCCAAACTTAACCGAACCTAGTTTCAACTTAACCGAACCTAGTTTTGCCCTAGTTTTGCCCCCCTATGGTATGCGTTGGATCCAGTGGTGGCGACTCATATCCACCTTGTTCTCTTCGGTAAATCGAATCCTCTCTTTTTCTAAACGCTCCTTCTGCCCCCTCCATGTACCCAAAGAATAGTTCTGAGCGAGGTATCCCATAGATTTTACCACCCTATGGCATGGAATTTTTGAATCCATATTCCCCCTCAATGCCCATCCGACAAGCCGAGAGTCGCGAGTCCCAACTATTTTTGCAATCTGCCCATAAGTGGCAACCTTCCCCTTGGGAATTGATTTGACAGCATCGCGTATGCGCTGAAATATATCTGATTTTTGTAATTCCATACTCTATGGCATAAAAACTTAACCGAACCTAGTTGCAACTTAACCGAACCTAGTTTTACTAGTTTTACTCCATAAGACGCTCACGGTCCAAGTTAATAAATTGCTTCCCGTGTATAATGTCTGAAATAAAGTTTCTATAGCTTTGAGGACCAGCAAACAACTCCCCGGCAATGCCCTTGTCTATAATAATGGACTCGCGTTTGTCCAGATATTCATAGTGGGTACTCCATGGATAATTCTCTATGAACCGTAAAATTTCTTCCGGATTTTGCGCTGTTGATTTCAGATTTGATTCCAGCTCCTGTCCGGGATTAATGGCATTGATGTAGGCAAGGACATAACGAAGCTGATCTTCTTTCCTTATCTCTACTGCTTTGAACGCTCCCTGAAAAAGCGGGCCGACGCGGTCATATTTTTTATTAAAATATGCTGTGTAGCCGGTTCCTAGTTTTTGCATAAATCGAGATATTCCATCCTGCTGAATTTCTTCTAGCAAGAGATGAAAATGATTTGGTTTCAAGCAATCTGCCATAACGCGCGTCAAAGGATTTCGTTCCGTTGTTTGTCTTTCCATATACTCGCGCAGAATGCCAAAGTGCATTTTCCCCTTCTCCTGCTCAAGTCGAAAAAGTAAATTAGAAGAGGTAGTTTCATCGTTAAAGAGATACAGACCCTGAAGAAACCTCCATCTGTCTCCGTCCGACAAAAAGGTAGTGCGCTTTTCTACTCCCCTGTTAAACACATGATAGATTTTGCCTTGCTCAATTTTTGTTTTTCGCATAATAGTAAAAACTTAACCGAACCTAGTTACAACTTAATTACAACTTAACCGAACCTAGTTTTGGGCCAGCGCGCCGCGGCTTCAGGATAGAGAAGAGTTAGGGGATGCGCTTCGCAAGAGTGCTTTCGCGCGGGACATATCTTGCGCCCGTACTCAATGAGATAATTTGTCCAATCAGTCCAATCCTTTCTGAGGAGAACAGCCATCAGGTCTTGCTCAATCGCGGCGGGCGTCTTTGCATGAGAGAGATCAAATTTCGCCGCAAACCGTTTCACGTGCGTATCAACCGCAACGCCTTCTCTGGCTCCATACAAGTTTCCCAACACGACATTTGCGGTTTTGCGCCCGACGCCGGGAAGCATCAGAATCTCCTCCATTGTTTTCGGAATGCGACTATGGAAGCGTTTCTTGAGCATTCGCGCCGATCCTATGACATAGTTTGCTTTTGACATGAAATACCCCGTTTCCCGTATGTCACGCCCAAACGCCTCCGCGGAGGCGGAGGCGTAGTCGTCCAGCGTTCTGTATTTCTTGAACAACCTCGCGGTTACCTCGTTTACTTTTTTGTCGGTGCATTGCGCCGACAATATGACCGCCACCAATAATTCAAAGGGCGCGTGAAACTGCAAAGAGGTTTTTTGAACGCCCGGAAACAGGCGGCGCAATTCTTTGAGCATTGCTCGGGCACGTTTCTTTCTTTCTTGCGGCATATTTTTTCTCTCTCTTTGAAGTATACCAAAAACAAGTCCGAGAGCGAACACGCTCCCGGACTCGCTGCCTTGCGGATCTCTTGATTACTGGACCGGTTGAACCTGCACCGGTTTTGCCGCCTCCTGCTTTTCCAACGGCGCTTTCATGCGGTCAATCAGCGGCGCAA
>CAZYKY010000063.1:0-2887 GCA_964648405.1 uncultured Candidatus Saccharibacteria bacterium | reverse complement strand
CGGTTGTAATGCGAAATTTGTCCGCCGTTGGTCCAAACGGCAATCGGCGCGCCGGTGGCGTTGGTGTAGGAACGAAGCTGATTTTTTCCGTCTTGGAGTTTTGGTTTTTTAATTTCAACGATGATGTATTCAACAGTTGGGCGGTCTTTGTCGAAAATAACGATATCGGCGGATTTTACCTCATGGCCAAAATAGATTGCGTGTTCAAATTTGATTCTTTGTTTGGGATAGTTGTATTCTTCAAGCAGCTTCATTGCGTAAAGTTGGCGGACAACTTCCTCTGGCTTCAAAATAATTTCTTTATCGCGAATCGCACAAGTTACATACGACTTGCCGTCTTTGATTATTATTTTTGATTCAAGTTCGTCAATAAGCTTTTGATCAAAAAGCGAGAAACTATAATTTGAATCTTTGGTTATATTTAAAATGTTTTTCATAATGTTATTTTACAATTTTTGATGGCGATTTCCCGTGGCATAATGCTTATCGGTCAGATAGTTGAGATCGTTTTTAAGTGTTGTATCGTGCTTATTTATAACTTCTCAATTTCTTTTAAGTCGTGATCCGGCAGATACAAAACAATCAGGCCTACGATTATTCCCAACAAAGCCGTCCAGAAATGGCTCCCGCCAAACAACCAATCATCCAAAACATCCAGCGCATACCATATCCCCCGCCAAATAAGAACCAGCCCGATTACGATAGACAGGTTTTTTGAAAGGTATCGCAGCGTCAATTTTTTCTCTTTCATAAGTATTAGGTTGATACTATTATTGTAGACCCTTTGAATTTTTTAAGGAATAGGGTACCCTGTGGGGGTTATGACGCATGGAGAAATACTGCTGAGGTTTGATGCCGTGTCTTTCAGCCACGGACCCGCAAAGCCCATTCTCAAGGAGGCGAGCTTTTCCGTGCGCAGAGGAACCAAAATAACGCTCATGGGACAGAACGGAGCGGGCAAGAGCACCATATTTCAACTTATCTCAAAAACAGCAGCGCCCGACGAAGGCCGCGTGCATATTGAAAAGGAGGTGAGCGTGGCGGTGGCGCAGCAGGTGATGCCCACAGACCGGATGGAGTCCACGGTGCGAGAGTTTTTTGCGCAATGCCTTGAAGGAAAAACGAAAAATCGGGTATATGACATTGATCCAAAGATTGACGAGATACTTTCCGTGGTGAACCTTTCTGCCCCCCACGAAAAGAAAATCAAAACATTTTCCGGAGGACAGCAGGCCCGGCTTCTGCTCGCCTCCGCCTTGATTCAAAACCCCGATCTTTTGCTCTTGGACGAACCCACGAACAATTTGGACAAAGAGGGCATTTCGCATCTCACGCAGTTCCTTGCGCGCTATGAGAAGACGGTTATCGTTATTTCTCATGACGCCGAGTTCCTCAACGCGTTTACCGACGGCGTTCTGTATCTTGGCGTGCTGACCAAGAAGGTTGAACAGTACCTCGGGAATTATTATGACGCGGTGGATCAGATATCCGGTCGCGCCGAAAAAGAAAAAATGAAGAACGCCCAACTCGCCAAACAGATCCAGGCAAAGAAAGACCGGGCGAACATGTTCGCGAACAAAGGAGGAGGATTGCGTTTGGTCGCCAAACGCATGAGAGAAAAAGCGGAAGATCTTGAAGAAGAAAAGGTGGAGCTGCAAAAAGAAGACAAAGCGATCCGCCCGTTCAGGATACCCGTCGTATCAACGGTGCCGGGTCCCCTCTTGTCCATTCGTTCGGTTACTATCGTGAAGAATAGCATACCAAGAACGGAGAAGGTGCATATCTCTCTCCGAAAAAAAGAGCACCTGCTCTTGATGGGGCCCAATGGTATTGGAAAAACAACGCTCCTTGAGGCGTTGGCTTCAGGAAGGGCTCCCGGAGCCGTCATAACGCCGGGCGTTCGGGTGGGATACTACCGCCAGGATTTTTCCACGCTTGCCTTTGAGGACACCGTGTACGAATCGCTTGACCGGGCAATGCAAACGGGAGAATCTCCGGAAGGAGAGGATCGAATGCGCTCCGTTGCCGCCGGCTTTCTCATTACGGGAGAGTTCATGCGAACCAAGGTGGGAAATCTTTCGGAAGGGCAGAAAGGATTGGTGGCGTTCGCGCGGCTTGTTCTTGAGCGTCCGGAGCTGCTGATTTTGGACGAGCCAACCAACCATATCAATTTTCGCCACCTGCCGGTTATCGCCGCGGCACTTGATGCGTACGAGGGAGCCATGATTCTTGTTTCGCACGTTCCCGAGTTCGTACGGAAGATTCGCATTGACCAGACGCTTGATCTCGGCAAGTACTAGATATATACATCTCGGTTAGGCATGTTCGCCCAGGAAAGAGGGACTCCAGCCGGCGGCGAAGAATGTCTTTTTTGCCTCCTCCTCAAGAACGCCTCCGACAACCTCGGGGGGAGACGAAAAGACGGGCCTGAATGTTTCCAGCCCCGGATCGCGCAGAATGTTCCATTTCGTCAGCCCGCCCATAGAGGGAGAGAAGGCGCCAAAAACAACGCGCGCAAACTTTAATTCGCGCATCATAAATGAACACATGGGGCAGGGCTCGCAGTTTGAATATATTGCGCAATCAGACAGATCGCTCGTGGCGAGCGTCTTTTGGGCCTTTCTCATTGCGAGAATTTCCGCGTGATTTGTCACATCGCCCGCGATGAAGATCGCATTCCCCGACTCTGCAATCGTCTTGTTCCGGCGAGAGACAAGCGCACCGAAAGGAGCGTCGCCCTTGCGCAACGACTCCTCTGCCAGTTCAATGCATTTGCGAATGCACGCTTCGTCAAAATGTGAGGACATCTGCTGTTGCTTACCGGTGGCTCTGTCAAGAAAAGCGGTCGGCAACCGAGGAGGCGGCAAACGAAAAGGGCTTGATGACC
>CAZYKY010000062.1:0-2896 GCA_964648405.1 uncultured Candidatus Saccharibacteria bacterium | reverse complement strand
CCGAGCGAACGCATGGTGTTCAGGAGCTCGGCGCTTTTTGAACCCAGCGCCTCCAGAGAGGAGAGGTTGAGGAAAAAATCTGAGAGCGAGCCGCTCGTCAGCATCATCTCCAGCAGACCCTTGCGGTCTTCTTCGTGGATGGTGCGCAAAACCGTGCCGATCTGCTCTTGGATGGATTCAATTTCTTGAGATGTTTTTTCAATGGATTCCGTGGTATCTCCGATTTGCGAGGAAAGGTCGGCAATGACGCGGTTGCCCTGCGCGATCTGGAGGTTGAGTTTTTGAATCTTGTCTTTCAGGATGGTGATCTGTCTCTGGAGCGTATTCTTTTCCGCCTGGGTTTTGGTGATGTCGTTCTCTATCTCCCGGATGTGCGCCTCAAGTTCGGCGAGTTCTTGTTCAAGCGAAGAGCGCTCCTCTTGCGGAGTGAGGGCGAATGCAAACAGAGGGAAAATGACCAGAAACGCAAATACGCAGAGCGCGCGGCTATTCTTGCGTAGTTTCGTCATCTGACGCCTTCTTTTCTTTTTCTACTTTCTGGACGTCTTCAATGTTTCCTTCCACGGGTTTTGAGAGTTCTTCTTCCACATTTTCCGCCGGGATGACCTGGGCGACAACCTCGTCTTCATCTTTCGTAAAAGTGAACGCTCCCGTTTTTACGAGGTCTTTCACGAGTATCTTATCCTCAAAAGACGCAAGACGGGTGATGTCAACGCGTATTTCATGGGGAAGATCTTGGGGCAGTCCTTTCACCTCAATCTCCTGAATGTGTTTCATGAGGGTTCCACCGAAATCTTTCACCGCTCCCGCTTCTCCCGTAAACACAAGCGGGACGTCAATTTCGGTGAGCTCGGTGAGCGAAGGTTCATAGAAATCAATGTGGATGGGCGTCCCGGTGAGGGGGTTTCTTTGGATGTCGTATATGAATACGGAGGGGGTTTCGTCTGCAAGGTGAAGCGTGACGAGGGTGCTCTCGCCCGCCTCTTTGAGGGCGAGCTCAAACTCCTTTCTCTGCACGCTGCATGAAGCTGGCGTCCGCTTTGGTCCGTACAAAACGGCGGGAATCCTCTCTTCTTTGCGGAGAGAGTCCGGTTTTTGTTTCACGTTTCTTGGTTGTGCCGAAAGTATGGTCATAGATGGTGCGGGTTTCAGATCCTGCGCCTCGTATTATACCGATGATTCGCTTTTTTGCAACTCCCCGGCAAGAAAAGGCGCTCACGCCCTGCCGGCGCTTCCCATGAGAATGATTTTTTCTCGCGCGATACGCGCCGTTGCCTCCCTGGCTTTTTGGAGATATGCGTAGGGAGCGAGGGCGTCCGGACTATCCTCCAGCGTTTGAGACAGGGCGTGCGCATACGCAACGCGCAGTTCGGTTGATATATGGATATTCGTGATGCCCCTTTTGACGGCTTCTTGAATGTCCGCATCGCTCACGCCCGATCCCCCGTGCATCACGAGCGGAAGATCGCCAAGGGCGCTCCGGAGCGCCTCAATGAGCTTAAAGTCAATCGCGGGGGCGTTCGCGGCGATGCCGTGGATCGTCCCGACGGCGGGAGCGAGCCGGTGCACCTTCGTCTCCTGCCAGAAGCGCAGGGCGTCGGGAATCTTTGCATAACTTTCTTTGGGTATTGAGATTGTCTCCGTATAGATTCTTGAGGAGTCAGTCGCAATATACCCGACCTCTCCTTCTATGTGTATGCGGGGATTTTTTTGCTTGGCGTATGCAACGACGCGCGAGGTGCCGCTGATATTTTCTTCAAGAGGATGTTTTGAAAGGTCAATATGCACGGAATCATATTCCGCATCGCACGCCTCCAGAGCGCTTTCAACAGACAGGCAGTGGTCGGCGTTGAGGTAGACCGCTATTCCATCCTCTCTGAATCCGCGCACGATTCCAACCGCCTCTTTCATTCCGAAGAACTCGCGCTCTTTTTCAGATGTTCCCACCATTGCGGGAGAGTGCGTTTCTTTGAGGGCGTCAATAATCCCGTGGAGCTGGGAGAGGGAGGCGAAATTGAAATGCGGCAACGCCCATCCTTCTTTTTGGGCTTGTGAGAATAATTCCTGCAGTGTGGCAATCTTCATAGAGAACGCTTCCTTCGCCTTCTTAATTCTATGCTCCGGAATCATTCTTTTTACTCGCGCTTTATCCCCGAGGGAGCCCTACGCGTCTCGCAAAAAGAACGCTTCCTTCGCCATACTAGTTTGTGTATTTTTTTTGAGCGTTTGCGAGTATCTCCTCAGCTTCTTTTCTTGATTTGAATTCTTTGGTCTTGACCCATTTGCCGGGTTCCAGGCGTTTGTAGATCTCAAAGAAGTCCTTGATTTCCGCTCGCGAGTGCTCTTGAAGGTCGGAGATTTCCCGGATGTGCGACCAGCGGGGGTCTATTTTTGCAACAGGAACCGCAATCATCTTGTGGTCGATTCCTCCTTCGTCTTCCATCTCAAGGTATCCGATGAGTTCGGCTTTTACCGTACAACCCGGAAACGTGGGCGCGCTTGAGAGCAAGACGACGTCCAAGGGGTCTCCGTCTTCTCCTCTGGTGTTCTCAACGGATCCGTATTCAAAAGGAAAATGCGTTGCTCCGTGAAGAACTCTGTCGAGTTTGATGCGTCCCGATTCTTCGTCTACCTCGTATTTGTTGTGGGATCCTTTCGGAATCTCCACGAGAATGTTTATTGTCATAGTGATTTTTATAACTCCGGAATCATTCTTTTTACTCGCGCTTTATCCCCGAGGGAGCCCTACGCGTCTCGCAAAAAGAACGCTTCCTTCGTTTGTTTTCGTTATGTTATAGCGTTTTTGCGACTGTTTCTACGTGTTTCACGAGCATGGAAACGTATCCCCACTCGTTGTCGTACCATGATAAGACCTTGACGAGATCCCCGTCAACCA
>CAZYKY010000061.1:0-2914 GCA_964648405.1 uncultured Candidatus Saccharibacteria bacterium | reverse complement strand
AAGAGAATCTTGAAAAAGAACTCGCCTCTCACCGTCTGCAGGATCCTCTGAAACAAGAGGAAGATCTCGAGGGAGAGGCAGACCAGGTGGAAGAGTACGCCGCGGGGTTGTCGATTGGCGAGAACCTTGAGGCGCAGCTTGCCGACGTGAACCTCGCCCTTTCCAAGATTGACCGACACGCCTACGGGGCGTGCGAGGCGTGCGGAATGAGCATAGAGGCAAAGCGCCTCGAGGCGCTTCCGGAGGCGAGAACTTGCGAGCACTGCGCAAAGAAATAACGCCGGGTATCCAAAACAAAAAAACGCCCCTGCGGCGTTTTTTTGTTATTGCGCGAACGGATTTACCGCGCCTCTCACTTCAAAGTGCACATGACATCCGCCGGGTCCTTTTGGAATCGTGTACCCCGTGTATCCGATGTATCCGATGATCTGCCCCTGCAATACCTTTTCGCCCCCCGCAACGCTCGCGGCGGAGAGATGCCCGTAATAGGTAACGACGCCGTTGGGATGGAGAACGCGGGCATAATTTCCTCCAATGGAGGTATACCCGGTGCGCTGTACGGTTCCCCCCGCCGCCGCAAACACGGGATCTCCGCATTTTCCGGTGCTTAAGTCAACGGCGTTGAACGAGTGGAGGCCCTGCGTGACGCGGCTTGGCGAGGGGATGGGAACGATAAAGTACGAATTGGCAATGGGAATGAGCGACGCTTGAAGCGACGCGCTCGGCATAACTCCGTTGGGAATGACCAAGAAGTCGCCGGCAAATATCGCCTCGGGTGACACCTGGTTGAACTCTATGATGTCATCCGCTTTCGCCTTGTAGAGCAGGGCGATGGAGCCGATGGTCTCATTCTGGCGCACCATGTGCAACGCTCCGGAAACGGGCAGAACAACGAGCTCCTGCCCGATCTTGAGGCGCGAGCTTTTCGCAAGGGAGTTTGCCCAGAGAATCGTGTTGAGAGAGACGTTGAATTTCTCCGCCACAAGGGTCGGCGTGTCGCCATCCTGCACAATGTATTTTGTCACTTCGGAGCGCACGTCGCTGTCAAACCCGTCGGCGTTGCCCACGATCATTCCGAGCACCTTCGGGGTTACGCTCATAGAAGGGGTCGCGGCAAGAAGTCCCGACCCGCCGACCATGAGAAGCTCGGGGGTATCGGGGCCGAACGACTGTTTTGCGCTCACCATGCCAAACAGCGAATCAACCGCCCCGGAGGGAGCTTTCTGCCCCCCGCCCGCGCCGCCGGAACTTGGCGGAACGACCGACCCCTCAACGGGCCCGGGAGAACCCCCAAATACGAAAAAAACAGCCAAAAGGGCTGTAAAAAGGATAAAGAGGTGTTTTGCACCCCAGGGTTTCAAGGTTATACTGCGATTGTCTGCCCCACCACTCGTCTGGCTTGATGTCATACGGTGTAATGAGGAGTATATCCCATCCAGGATAAGCAGTCAAGGGGGAGAGGCGGACAACGCCATGGACATTCTTTCTTCCCATATCATACGACGCATCCTTTCTGAGCGCGGCTTTTCTCCGAAAAAGCGGCTCGGACAGAACTTCTTGACCAGCGCCTCCGTCCGCGACGCCGTTGTTGAGGCGGGAGCCGTGTCTGCGACGGACACGGTGCTTGAAATAGGCCCCGGTCTTGGCGCGCTCACGCGGGCGCTCATCCGCAAAGCGGGCAGGGTGGTTGCGGTGGAAAAAGACAAGGATCTTTTCTCCATTCTTCAAGAAACATTTGGCCACATTCCGCATCTTACCCTGCTGAACCGCGACATACTCTCGGTATCTCCGGAGGAGATTGTTCAACCTCCCTACAAGGTCGTGGCAAATCTTCCATACTCCATCACCTCCCCCGTCATACGGATGTTTCTTGAGGCGACGCCCCGCCCCTCTTGCATGGCGCTCATGGTGCAAAAAGAAGTTGCAAAAAGAATATGCGCCCCTCCCCCCTCCATGACGCTTCTTGCCGCGAGCGTGCAATACTACGCCTCCCCGCGCATTGCACGCACGGTGAAAAAAACTTCATTCTGGCCCGTTCCCGCCGTGGATTCGGCAATTCTCGTGATTACCCCTTTCCCCAACGCGCCGAGCAAAACGGAGGCAGAAATGTTTTTTTCCGTCGTCCATGCGGGATTCCTCCACCCGAGAAAACAGATTCAGAACAACATTTCGGAGGGACTCGGCCTTTCAAAAACTGAAACGGCGCGCCTCTTGTCCGATGCCCGCATTGATCCTATGCGCAGAGCGGAAACATGTACCGTGGAGGAGTGGAAGTGTATAGCGAAAATATTTCCAATGCGATACCATAGAGGAAGCGAGGCATGATAAAACAAATATTTTTCTCTTCTCTTTTTTTCTTATCGTTGTCTGCCATAACGTTTTTTGCGCTTCTTGTCCCTCAAGCCGTACAAGCTCAATGTCCAAACTTTGAAGAGTGGACCGAGTATAGGTGCGCGAGCGTTGACACATGCCGCGCAGAAAGCCCCGGCCAGAATAACAATGTGCTTTCGAGAAACTGCTGGATTCCGGGCATAGAAGAAACATACACAACAGAGGCCTGCAGTACAGATTCGGCAACCGGACAAAAAACCTGTAGAAATATTGAGCACACAACATGCGTGCGGGGGGGCAAGCGGTGCGCAACCGAAAAGGTATCAAGGGACTGCGGAATCTCCCGCGTATGCTCGGGACAAACGGGATGGACAAAGATTGCGGCCCCTCCGACCGACTGGTGCGCGTGCGCAGGCAAATGTTATATTCCCCCCAGTCCAAAGCCGCTCAATGACGCCTCGCTCTCTCCCAAAAATGTGTTCGGAGAAGACGGCAAAGTGAAACTCCCCGTCAACATCGGATGGGACGAGGCGGCCGAGCAACAGATCGTTTCAAAAGACGCCTGCGCGATCGGCGCGTATCG
>CAZYKY010000060.1:0-2960 GCA_964648405.1 uncultured Candidatus Saccharibacteria bacterium | reverse complement strand
GTTCCCATACTACGCCTCAACAAAAAAACACGGAGTCCTGCCCTGCGGATACTGCCACCTTGACCTCTGCCCGGGCCCCTCCCCGGACGCAAGAAGCTACAAGGCGTCAATAAAAAAACTCAAAGCGGTGCTTGAGGGCAAACGAACAAGCGTCATGCGCGCCATTCAGGCGGAGATGAAACGCGAGAGCGCCCGGGGCGAGTTTGAACGCGCAGGAAGGTTGAGGGACCAGTATTTCGCGCTTGAAAAAATTGCGGCGCACGGAGTCGCCGCCATGCCTTTGAGCGCCCCTCCTCAAGAGTACGAGGCAATTTCTCAAGAGCTCTCCCACATTCTGCGAACGACCTTTCCCATTTCGCGCATTGAGGAGTTTGATGTTTCCAACATTCAGGGAAAGCACGCGGTCGGATCCATGGTGGTTTTTGTGCACGGCAGGCCCGCTCCCTCTCTCTACAGAAAATTCGCCATACGGGGACTAGCCGCTCCCAACGATGTTGCAATGATGAACGAGATCGTCTCAAGGCGCCTCAAACACCGAGAGTGGGATATGCCCGACCTTCTCATTGTTGACGGAGGCAGGGGACAGCTCTCGGGCGCGCTCGCGGCAATGCGGGAGAGCGCCCTTCCCCGCACGTTTGCCATTGCGGCGCTCGCAAAAGGAAAAAACGAATTGTTCATTGAAAACCGGAAAGACCCGATCCCCCTCAAGACCATGAGCGAGAACCTGCGGAACATGCTCACGCGCATCAAAGACGAGGCGCACCGTTTTGCCGTGTCGTTTCACCGGAAGCGCCGTTCGGTTGACACGCTTCAAGGGGCGTGATACACTGCAGGCACCGTATGCTTCGCGCATTACTCTTTGATATCGCAAGCGGCATCCTCGGAATCTGGCTCGCGAGCAGATTCATTGAAGGGGTCCAGTTCGCCGGATCCCTGCAGACCCTCCTCATTGCGGGGACGGCGCTTGGGATTGTGTTTGCGCTGGTACGCCCTTTTCTCCGCCTCATCGCGTTTTTGTTTCGCATTATCATTCTTTTGGGGGTCAGCATCGGGGTCGTCTGGGTTTTGACCATCTACTTCCCCGCGCTTACCATCCACGGATTCATGCCGCTGTTCTGGACTGCGGTTGCGGTTTCCGCCATAAGCCTTCTGGCAACCGCCTTTAGCGGGAGATCGGATTAACACCTCATTTCAGTCGCCGGGCACACCCCCTATGAACTATCTTGTGGTCGCGCAAATTGGAGTTGCCGTATGCATTGTGCTGGCGGTTCTTTTGCAGCAGCGCGGAACCGCCCTCGGGTCGGGCTTCGGTTCCGACGGAGGATCGTACGCGGCGCACCGCGGCATTCAAAAGAAACTGTATTGGGCAACCGTGTTCTTGCTCATCGCGTTCGTCGCGCTTGCGCTGTGGAATATACGCGCGGCGGCGGGCGCATAACAGATAATACTCAACCCCGTGCCATTTTTTGACTTTGGCGGTCTGCGCGCGTATCTCGCAGAATCCCTCAATTCGTTCAGACGGATCAAGCGCCTCCCCGCGGCGGGGCAGTGGCTTGCGCTTCCCGGACTTTTGTCGGCAAAAGAGAGGATCACCCTGGTTGCGTGCGTTGCGATGTTTCTGTTTTCGGCGTTCTTTGTCGGAACGCGCGTCTATACGGCATATACGCGGCAGGTTCCGGCAATCGGGGGAGCAATCACGGAGGGCGTCATTGGATTCCCGCGGTTCATCAACCCCGTGTACGCGGAGGCGTCCGACGCTGATCGGGACATCGTTTCTCTCGTCTTTTCCGGACTTCTTGCCTACAACGCCAAGGGGGAGCTCGTGGAAGATCTTGCGCAGAGTTTCGCGGTGGAAGACGGAGGAAAAAGCATCACCGTCTCGCTTAAAGACAACGTGCAATGGCACGACGGAAAGCCGTTTGGAGCAGACGATGTTCTTTTTACCATTCAGACCCTGCAGGACCCGAAATATAAAAGCCCGGTCCGGGGCAACTGGGTTGGAGTAGACGTGGAAAAACTGGACGAACGCACCGTGAGATTTTCTCTTCGGAGCCCGTACGCTCCCTTTTTGGACCGCCTTACCGTCAAAATAATCCCCCGGCACCTATGGAAGGATGTGCCGCCGGAAAACTTCGCCCTCTCCCCTTTTAATCTTCAGCCCGTGGGCACAGGACCCTTTGAAATTGAAAGGGTAGACCAAAACCGATCCGGATTTGTTACGCGGGTCCAGCTCAAAGCGTTTGACAACTATTTTGGCGCCCGTCCGTTTCTTCAACGCGTTACATTTGTCGCTTTTGCCACGGACAACGAACTCGTGCAGGCGGCCGCGCGGGGAGAGATTTCTTCGTTTTCTCCGCGCTCCGCGCAAAGCATTGAAAAAATCCCGCAGGGAACATTTTCGCGGTATGCGTTTTCTCTCCCGAGATATTTTGCGATATTCTTCAATCTCGGGGCCGAGAGCGGATCTCCGACCATCCAGCAAAAATCATTCAGAAAGGCGCTCGCCCAAAGCATCGACTCTGGCGCCATCATTCAACGCATCCTCCGGGGCAACGCCGACCCCGTTTCTTCCCCCCTTCTGCCCTCCCTGTTCGGGCTCCGAGAGCCCGGCCAGAAAGTATCGTACGATCTTGAAAAAGCGGGAGAGCTTCTTGAATCGCTCGGGTACAAAAAAGAGCAGGGCGTGTGGATGCGCCCCGCCCAAAAAAAAGTAACGGGTATTCAGGGAGTGCTGGAATCGGGAAGCAAGGGGTCGGAGGTAAAAAAACTGCAGGAGTGCCTGGCGAAAGATTCGGGCGTCTACCCGAGCGGCAAGATATCGGGAACATTTGACGAGGCCACCAAAAACGCCGTCGTCAAGTTTCAGGAGCAGTACGCAAAAGACATTCTTGCCCCCCAGGGGCTCACGAAGGGAACGGGCAAGGTTGCGGGAGGAACAAAGGCAAAGCTCAACGAGATAT
>CAZYKY010000059.1:0-2992 GCA_964648405.1 uncultured Candidatus Saccharibacteria bacterium | reverse complement strand
TCCCGTGGCGTATTTGAAAGCAGAAGCGTTGGCCGCGGCCTCTGCCATTAAAAGGAATCAAGGGTATCTCAAAGAGGCGAGGGTCCTTGCAGAAAACGCCACGCAAGCGGACCCGGGCTACGCGCCGGCAAAAATAAGCCTTGGCATGGTCGTTGCAATGGAAGGAGATACGGTAAAAGCGGTTGATGAGATTTATGAAGCGATCCAAATGAATCCTTCCGCAGTGCAGGGATATTGGGCCATGGGTATCGTACTGCGCAACAGCGGGTACTTTGAAGAAGGCCTTGAATATTTCAACGCCGGTCTTGCAAGGGTTAAAGATGATGTGTCTTTAGTGGGCCCCCAGGAAAAAGACAAGGCGACGGCTCTCTTTTTGTACGACATTGCAAAAACGCAGGACATCATCGGAGGGCGTACCCAGACGCAAACATTGCAGCTGCTTGAAAACGCGATACAGCTCAACCGCGACCTCAGCCAGTATTTGAGGGAAGACGCGGAAGAGTTTAACTTTTTCCGGACTCTGAAAGCCAGCGATCGGTTCATTTTGCTTTTACCCGCGGGAAGTCCATAATTGCGCTATGCGTGCGAAGGGTTTTACGCTTGTAGAGTTGCTGGTGGCGATGGGCATTATCGTCTTGACGACAAGCGCAGTGCTTCCTTCGTGGCGCGCAAGCCAGCAGACATTGCGGCTTGAAGCGCAAGCGCATCTCATGGCTCAAACTATTCGTTCCGTTCTTGAATATTCTTTGCAAGGGAAACAGATTGCGTGTCCGGGATCAGCTTCTCTCAAAGGGTATGGGGTGTATGCTTCTTCCAACGAGCGCGGTTCGTATGTGTCGTTTGCGGAATGCAACGGGGACTGGCTTTACTCTCCCGGACAGGATTTTGCCATTACAACATATGCGATCGGAGAAGGCGTGAACATTCAAACGGTTTCGCCCGCTCCTGCAGGAAGCGTGGTGTTTGTGCCGCCAAGCCCTACGGTGCGCATCGGCCCGGGGAGCCCTTCCGTCTTTCGCATCGTCCTTGCGTTGCCAAATAATCCGCAGACGAAAGAGGTGACGGTGAATACCAAAGGAGTTGTTGAGGTGCGCTAACATATGTCAAAGGGATTTACTCTTTTGGAAGTTCTTGTAGCGACATTTTTTATCACGGTCGGAGCGACGGGAGCATTTAAGCTGATTCAGCGCACTGTTGTGCTTTCGTCGGGAAATACGCAAAAGCTTCAGGCCGCATACCTCGCGCAAGAAGGCATGGAGGTTGTTCGCAACATTCGTGATGCGAACATTGTGAAGGGTTCAAAAGGCCAGAGCGTTCTTTGGACGGCTGGTCTTGAAAACTGCGCGCAAGGGTGTCAAGCGGATTATAACGACCAGCGCCTCTCCCCGTACTCCGGAATTTTTTTACGCTCCAATGGCTCCTCGTACTCATATGACGAGGGAGCCAACACTCTTTTCCAAAGAAAAATCACCGTTGTGCAATCGGGAACGGATATTCTTGCGATACAGTCGGAGGTGCTATGGAACGATCGTGGCATTGCGAGGTCTGTAAAGGTGTCGGGAGAAATTACCCATTGGTTTGACCCCGTGCCATGAGACAGAACGGGAACGAACGAAACGAACCGAAGGGTTTCACGCTGATTGAATTGCTGGTAGCCTCCTTTCTGTTTTCGTTTTTGAGCGGTATTGCCGTGAATTTTGTACTGTCTGGCATTGACGCCCAACGCAATGTGCTTTCCCAGCAAACGCTTTCCAGTCAAATGTCATATGTTGCGGAATACATGAGCAGGGCATTGCGCCAGGCGGGCAAAGAACTGCGCAATCCTCCCCAATGCCTTGGCAGATACGGCACAAACTATGACATACGAGCGAACGGCACGGCCGTTGCATTTATAGGCAGGCAGGGGCAACAGACCGTGTGCCGGGAATTCTTTTTGGAAAGTGGCATATTGAAAGAACGGATTGCGGGAGGCGTGGCGGAATCCCTTACTCCCGCAACGGTTGAAGTGACGGGGATGACATTTTTTGCGCAAGGCGAATCGCAAGACGACGATCTTCAACCCCGCGTTACCTTTTTCATTATAGCAAAAACCAAAGGAGTCAAAGCGGAATCTCAAGTTGAAATTCATTTGCAAACCACCGTTTCACAACGAAGATATGATGTGCTTGAATAATGCCGCGCGCAAAGGATCCGCCCTCTATGTCGCCTTGATGGCGACCACAATTCTCTTGGGCATTGCGCTTAGTTTGGCATCGCTTTCATTTGGACAGATGGGAATGATGAGAGCGCTCGGGGACTCGGTGCTTGCATTCTTTGCGGCGGATGCGGGAGTTGAACGCGCATTGCTCATCGACTCCAAAGAGTGCGCGCTTGATGATCAGCGGGCGTTGTGCGTGCAAGAGCGAGTGCGTTCTTTGGGAACGGTTGTATTGAACAGCGGGGCTTCCTATCAGATCAGTGTGGAGCAGGGAGGAGAGGGAGCATGCGCAAGAGAACGCTTCTATTGCGCGCAGGCGTTTGGGGCGTATAAAGATGCGAGAAGAGCAGTGAGAATCACAAGGTGAAACATCAACAATCAATCTTGACGGTATGGACAAAGCTGCGGCACATGCTCGCATCAAAAAACTCCGCGCGTTGATTAACCATCACCGCTACCTGTACCATGTGAAAGACGCGCAGGAGATTTCTCAAGAAGCGTTGGATGCGTTAAAGCATGAGCTTTTTTCGCTTGAGCGAACATATCCGGAATTTGTCACGCCCGGCTCTCCAACCCAGCGCGTTGGAGGGAAACCGCTCAAGGAGTTCCAGAAAGTTCCGCACAAGGTTCCCATGCTTTCCATAGAAGATGTGTTTTCGGACGAAGAGCTGAAAGATTGGGAAATATATGTGCGGAAACTTGCAGGCGACAGCGAGGTTTCTTATTTTGCCGAGTTGAAAATTGACGGATTTGCTATTTCTCTACGCTACGAACACGGCATCTTTACGCGCGGAG
>CAZYKY010000058.1:0-3135 GCA_964648405.1 uncultured Candidatus Saccharibacteria bacterium | reverse complement strand
TTCGTGCGATAGAGTTCCGCGTCGTACATCGAATGCGCGCGAAAGCGGTAGGTCCGTGCCTCCAGCAGGAAGGGCCCGCTCCCATGGCGTACCTGGGTCATTGCCTCTGCCGCGGCACGACGCATTGCTCCGGTACCCATTCGCCCACTCCTTTCAGGAGGCAGGGGGGTTGCCGAGCGAGTAAGAACAATAAAACCGTCCCAATTATACTTGTATTCAACATTTTGTCAACCCTCGTGCAAAACTAGGCTCGGTTAAGTTGCAACTAGGTTCGGTTAAGTTTCTGTTAAGTTTCTGCCGCGAGAGGTTGATTGAATGAGGGTTTGGATGTATAATGCGCCCCCACAATCGTATGGAGCAGGCAATCAGAATACGGGGGGCGAGAGCGCATAATTTAAAGAATATCAGCGTGGATATTCCCAAAAACAAACTCGTGGTCATCACGGGCATTTCGGGTTCCGGAAAAAGCTCCCTCGCCTTTGATACGCTGTATGCCGAGGGGCAGAGGCGGTACGTGGAGAGTTTGTCGGCGTATGCGCGCCAGTTTCTCGGCGTGATGGACAAGCCCGATGTAGACAGCATTGAGGGCATCAGCCCCGCCATTGCCATTGACCAGAGAAAGGGGGCGCACAATCCGCGCTCAACCGTGGGGACCATTACGGAAATTTATGACTACCTGCGCCTGCTGTTTGCCCGCGTCGGGACGCCTCACTGCCCGACGTGCAAAAAAGAGGTGCGCAGGCAGAGCCCCTCGCAGATCGCCGAACAGATTCTCCATGCTCCGGCGGAAACGGAGATTACCATTTTTGGTCCTCTGGTGAGGGATAAGAAGGGGGAACACCAGGGCATTCTGGAAGAGGTGCGGGTCGGGGGATTCGCGAGGGTGCGGGTGGACGGAGTTATTTATCGCGTAGAAGAGGCCGCCGCAAAAGAACTCGATCGGAAAAGAAAGCATACCATTGAGGTTCTCGTGGATCGGCTGGTGGCGGGAGAGGAGGTTGACCGCCCGCGCCTTGTGGACTCTTTGGAGATTGCGCTCAAGCTCGGAAAAGGAACTGTTATCGTAGAGAAAAAACACAAATCCCAAATATCCGAGGATATGTTTTCAGAGAGGTTTGCGTGCGACGAGTGCGGCGTTTCCATTCCCGACATTGAACCTCGCTTGTTTTCGTTTAACGCTCCGTACGGCGCATGCGCCTCGTGCCAGGGGCTGGGAGAAAAACTTGAGGTGGATCCCGACCTTGTCATTCCAAACCCCCGCCTCTCCATCGCCGAGGGGGCGATTTTTCCGTGGGCGAGGGCGTCCCACAAAATAGGGAGGCAGGGGTTTTTCTGGTGGAAACTTGAAGAGGTTGCAAAAAACCACGCGTTTTCCCTTGACGTTCCGGTTGGCAATTTATCAAAAGACGCCCTTCATACCGTGTTGTACGGTGACGGCGACGCATTTGACGGAGTGATTCCGTGGATTTTGCGCAGGCATCGCGAGACCGATTCCGAATACGCCAGAGAGGAAATTGAGCAGTACATGGTGGAAAAAACCTGCGAGGTCTGCAAGGGCAGACGCCTCAAACCGGAGGTGCTGGCGGTGACCGTCTGCGGAAAAACCATACACGATGTTGTCTTCTCAGAGCTTGTGAAGACGCGCGAGTTTCTCAACGGACTCACGCATAACGGGTCGCTCCCCGCATCCAAGGTTGCCATCGCCCGTCCCATTCTCAAAGAGGCGTTGAGCCGCCTTCAGTTTTTGATTGACGTCGGGCTTGAGTATCTCACGCTCTCCCGCAAAGCGGGCACGCTTTCGGGGGGAGAAGAACAGCGCATCCGGCTTGCCACGCAAATCGGGTCAAAGCTCACGGGCGTCTTGTACATTTTGGACGAGCCGTCCATTGGCCTTCACGCGCGGGATCAGGGGCGTCTCATCTCAACCCTGCAGGAGCTCAAGGCGCTGGGCAATACGGTTGTTGTGGTTGAGCACGACGAGCAGACGGTTCGCGCGGCCGACTGGGTGATTGATGTTGGCCCGGGAGCGGGAAAGCACGGAGGAAAAATTATGTTTGAGGGGACGCCCAAGCAATTGGAAAAATCGGATACCCTGACGGGGATGTATATTTCGGGGAGAAAAAAAGTGGAGGGTGGTTCAAACATCCCGCCTGCCGGCGAGGCGGGTAAAAGTCAAAAGTATTTGACTGTCAGGGGGGCGGAAGAGCACAACTTAAAAAATATTGATGTGAGCATTCCTTTGGGAAACCTGGTATGCGTGACGGGGGTGTCGGGATCTGGCAAGAGCACGCTGGTCAACGATATTGTCGCCAAAGCGCTGTTGAAACATTTTTATCGGGCGAAAGAGGCGCCGGGCGCGCACAAGGCGCTTGAGGGCGTTGAGCACCTCGACAAGGCGGCGCTGGTTGACCAGTCACCCATTGGGAGGACTCCGCGCTCCAATCCCGCGACATACACGGGGGCGTTTGGCGTTGTGCGCGATTTGTTCGCCTCAACCAGAGAGGCGAGGGCGAGGGGGTATGGCGCGGGAAGGTTTTCGTTTAACGTGAAAGGGGGAAGGTGCGAGGCGTGCGAGGGGCAGGGGGTGAAAAAAATAGAGATGTATTTCTTGCCCGACGTCTACGTTGAGTGCGAGGTATGCCAGGGCACCAGATATACCAAAGAAGTTCTGGAGGTGCAGTATAGGGAAAAAAACATTGCCGAGGTTCTTTCCATGACCGTGGAGGAGGCGGTGGAGTTTTTTAAAAATATCCCGTCGCTCGTCTCAAAATTCAAGACGCTCTGCGAAGTCGGGCTGGGGTATGTGGAACTCGGCCAGCCGGCTCCCTCGCTCTCGGGGGGAGAGGCGCAGAGGGTGAAACTTGCCACGGAGCTTTCTAAACGCTCCACCGGCAAGACGATGTATATATTGGACGAGCCGACGACCGGCCTGCATTTTGACGACACGCAAAAACTTTTGCGCGTGCTGTCGGGGCTGGTAGCCAAGGGCAACACCGTGCTGGTGATAGAGCACAATATGGATCTCATTCGCAACGCCGACTGGATTATTGACCTTGGCCCCGAAGGAGGCGGGAAGGGAGGGCGCGTTGTCGCGCAGGGAACTCCCGCGCGCGTCTCCAAAAGCAAAAAAAGCCA
>CAZYKY010000057.1:0-3151 GCA_964648405.1 uncultured Candidatus Saccharibacteria bacterium | reverse complement strand
CCAGTATTGAATTGAACCATTGGAGAAAAAACCATATTGGAAAATTTGGCATTGCCATTATCCGGGGCTACAGAGGAATAGGCCTGGGCAAACATTTAATGTCTGCGGTTATCAAACTGGCAAAAAAAGAATTGCGCCCAAAACCAAAAATCATCCAACTGGAAGTGTACGCAAACAACAAGCCCGCGATCAACCTCTATAAAAAGATGGGATTTAGAGTTGTGGCAAAAATACCAAAGCAGATTCAATGGAAAGGGAAACTCGTTGATGAATTCGTCATGCTTTGCGACATCTAACGGCATCGCCCGCACCCACATCCCAACCCCCCCCGAGCAAACCAGATTTACTTAAACTTACTCCACACAACACCCCAACATTCTTAAGTTTGTAGGGGTGTTGTAGGAAGATAAAAGCGTCGGGTACCTTTTTGGAGCCGTGTTTTATGATAGAATCAGTGTATGCGTATGCAGGAAAACAACTACGCTTTCATAGACAGCCAAAACTTAAACCTTGGCGTTCGTGCCCAGGGTTGGGAACTTGATTTTGCGCGGTTTCGCGTCTATCTCAAAGATAAGCATCACATCACCAAGGCATTTCTCTGCATCGGCTATGTGAAAGGCAACGAAGGCCTATATAAATATCTGCAAGAGAGCGGATATATTTGTGTATTTAAACCAACGCTTGAGCTACCAGATGGGGACGTAAAGGGAAATGTGGATGCAGAGCTTGTCTTGCACGCTATGATACATATCAATGATTTTAATAAGACGCTTATCGTCACAGGCGATGGAGATTTCCATTGCCTTATTGAATATCTTCTGGGCAAGGAGAAACTGCTTGCACTTATGGTGCCCAACCACAAAAAATACTCCGCACTGCTTAAAAGGAAAGACTTCAAGCCGTATACGCGGTTTGTGAGCGATGTACAGAATAAGGTGGAAAAAAAGAAAGGCCCCCACAAGGACAAAACCTCATGAGGGACACTCTCCGTTCGTGATGAGTTTACGATAGCAAGTAAATATGGGATTGTCAAGGAAGCGAAGGGAATTAAGAATGAGAGAGTTAGGTGTTAGGCACCTTTTTGAAACCGTGTTTTATGTCTGAGTAAACCAGGTTTGCTCAAGTAATTGCCCCGCCCAAGGGGTGGTAGTATGATAAAATATGAAACTTTTTCTTGCCTCTTCGTTTGATAAAACAGCGGGACTTTTCGTGGAAAAGTTGACGGAAGCGCCCAAAGATCACAAAGTGCTATTTTGTGCGAACGCCGCCGATATATATGAGAACACATGGTGGGTTGATCTTGATAGAAACGCATTTGAAAAATACGGATTTCAATTGGAAAACATAAATCTTCAGGAAGTAAACAAAGAAGAGCTGCAAAGAAAATTACAAACCGCAGACATTCTCCATGTCTGCGGCGGTAGCGTTCTTTATCTGCTTGGATTACTCCAACAAAAACAAATGATCAACGTAATCTACAGCGCGATACAAAGCGGGGGAGTCATATATACCGGCACGAGCGCGGGTTCCATGATTGTCGCGCCCAGCGTGGCCCTCTCCCGGTATGATGCCGAGGAAAAAGCGCCGCTTTCTTCCACCTCTGACCTTACGGGAATCAATCTCGTTCCTTTCTCTATCATTCCGCATTGCGATAACAAAGAATATCTCCCGGACACAAAAACCACGATGGACCATCTGCCCGAAAACAAAATCCCGATTATACTGCTCAACGACAACCATGCTTTGTGGGTTGAGAACAATACCGTTGAGTTCTTGCGCCATACAACACCCCAACATTCTTGAGTTTGTAGGGGTGTTGTAGAAATAGATGTTAGATACGCCATGTCCATATGCAATGGAAGAAACCGCACATTATCAAAATATACGAGGCGCTCACAGCCATTGCGGATGGAAGGATTGAGATTGATGCTAAGGATCCAAAGCGGGCAAAATGCCAGAGTTCTTCCGGAAAAAAATTCTACGAGGTCTGCTACGAGCAAGAGCGGGGGAGTATTACTTCAAACGACAACTCCGCCTATTATACCGGCACATTGAGCTACCCGATGATTGCCATGCTTATACTCAAACAGAAAATCAAACATGATGAAGCATTGCTGAAACCCCTGAAAGGAATTCATTGGAAAGAATTGAATCAAAAACACAAAAATAATTATCAAGAAGCGATGGGGGACGCTCTGGCTGGATTGCGCGAAAAAGGATACAATACCGATGTTATCAAAAGAGCAATTGATACGATATATCAAGCTGTCTGCGAATTGAATCTTGAGATGCTCCCATGCGAAATTGCCCCGCCCAAGGGATGGTAGTATGAGCAAACCAGGCTTGCTCATTAACATCCCAGTCTCACGTGGATTAACCAAAGAGTATGAATCTTCTCTCTCAATCAACAATCGAAAAAGTCGGATATTACGTTTATCTGCTTGTTGACCCGCGAACTGATAAAGTCTTTTATGTCGGCAAAGGATGTGGCAATCGGATCAATCATCACCTGCTCGGCGCGCTTGAAGAAAAAATCAAGGAGACCGAAAAAATAAAAAGAATTCGCGAAATACAGAAATCAGAATTGGAAGTCGGGCATATCATCCTTCTCCACGGACTCACTGAGAAAGAGGCCCTTGAAGTGGAGAGTGCAATTATTGATTTTCTCGGTCTAGAGAATCTCACCAATCTCATGTCAGGTCATCATTCTTTTGATAGAGGAAAGATGACGTTAAAGAATATTAAAACAGAATATGAAGCGGCCGACGCGCTCTTTGACGAGCCGGTAATGCTTATAAGAATCAATCAGCTGTATCGGTATGACATGCCAGCGGACGAGCTCTACGAGGTGACAAGGAAAGACTGGAAAGTTGGTTCTCGTGCGAAAACAATCCGTATCGCATGCGCAGTATATACTGGCATCATTCGTGAAGTCTACAGTGTCGACGAATGGATTCCTTCTACTGAAACACCCGGACGATTTATGTTCATCGGTGAAGTAGCGCCCCCAGGAATACGCCAAAAATATCTCGATAAATCCGTCGCCCACGTTTGGAAACGAGGGAGCCAGAATCCCATCAAATACGTCGGATAATCACTCTGTAGGCGTCTGAGTAAACCAGGTTTACTCAAGGTTTGCCTAATTCTTGCG
>CAZYKY010000056.1:0-3151 GCA_964648405.1 uncultured Candidatus Saccharibacteria bacterium | reverse complement strand
AGCACTTCGCGCGCAAAACACCACCTCCCCGCCCCATGGCTCCACGCCTCCTCCGGCGCAAGAGAGATGAGTTTGCCTCGCGGGTATTGAGAAAAGACGCTTTCAAACGCAAACTCCGCGCAAAGTTCGTATGTTTTTTCACCCGTTACGCGGTACTCGTAAGGCAGGCGGGTATCGGGGTCTCGCACGGGTCCCATAAAATACGGCATGGATGCAAGGGCATCAATACTTTGAGGAAGGGTTCCGGTGGTTTCCCAATAAGAGTTTACCCCGTATGAAATTTGCTGAAGGTCGCTCACTCTTCTCTGGTCAAAAGCAAGGCCGCGCTGGGTTTGCGGCGTTCCGACGAGCATCAGCCCGTACACCACGCTTGCGACAACTAGCGCGATAACAGCCCACAAAACAGGGCGCGAAAGAAACAGCGGTTCCGTTGTTTGCTCCCGGTCCCCCTCTTTTTCCACCTCGTCGGTCCTGGCGAGCGTCAGATAAAACCCAAAGACAACTCCCGAGAGAATCAATACAACCAGCGCCTTCAGGATAAATCGCACGGTAATCTCTCCGCCAAGCAAAGAGGCAAGCACCGCAATCAAGTCACCCGCGACCGTCAACGAGGCAACCACGAGCGTTGCGTAGGTAAGCCATTTGCCTACGGACGACCTCCGGCGCTCGGGATTATGTTTCATAGAGCGGAGGAGCCCTCTCGTCAAAAATGCATAGAGCGGAAAGGCGATGATGAGCGAGGCAAGGGGCAGGAGCAGTTCCCGTCCGGCGCTTTCATATATCCCGTACCCATACGAAGTGAGGGCGTCGGGAAACCACCGGTTGATGAAACTAAACATCAGCGAACCCAAGCTCAACGCGGAAAGGTAGAGCCCGATAAAAGAAACGATATATAAAAACGCTTCTTTGGGCTGGGCAAACACCGTTTTTCTCGGCACGGGCACGGAGAAGTCGTGTTCGGCAAACGCAGAAAGTCCCTCTTGGATCTCGTCTTCGTCCCAATGCCCCGCCCGCAGAGCGGAAGCAATTTCGAGGCGGGTCGCGCCCTGCTCCAACGACCTCCGGACAAATTCTTTCACATCCGTATTCATACGCGTATTATATCACCGTCGGCTGAAACTTGTCATGCTCTTTGAGGCGGTGTTCAATCTCGTCCTTTTTTAACAGCCCCTCGCGCGCCCCGATATGCTGAAGGACCGAGGCGGAGTTACACGTCCCCCATCGCATCGCCTCCGCCACGTCTTTGCCATAAAACAACGCACAGACAAACGCCGCCGCGTACGCGTCTCCGCATCCCGTCCGCTCCACCACGGGAGCCGGAAACACTTCTAAAAAGCGCAGGGATTTTCCGTCTGACGCATACGACCCTTCGGGTCCGTCGGTGACGACGACAATGTCGGGACCGTATCCGTGCAGAAGTTTCACCAACCGCGGCACATCCGCCTGCTGGCCCGTGAGCGTCTGCGCCTCCTCTTTGTTGACAAAGAGGGCGTGCGTCGCCCCGAGAATCGGGCGCAAAACGTTTATTCCTTCTTTGATCTGAAAACTTCCCGGGTTGAACGCGAGTTTTGCCTTGTGCGTTCCGACGTATACGGGAATCTGCTCGTGCAGTTTTGCGTGCCCCGTGGCAACGGAGCTGTAGTACATCCACGAACAGGGCGGCAGGGAGGGAAGGTTGTACGCTCGGGGCTCGTGGTGCACAAGGATCGTGCGCTCCCCTTGGTAGTTGAGCACAACGGAAATGTTGCTCGCCCGATCTTCGTCGCGCCGAACATACCGCAGAGAGATGCCTTCGTCTTTCAGTACCTGTGTTTCGCGCAGGGCAATGTCGTCGTTTCCAAGATGCGTATATAGAGCGGAAGTCAACCCGAGACGGGAGGCGCCCACCGAGGCGTTCACGGAATTTCCCACCGCGTACACATTCGTAAGGCGTGCAATGGGAATTTTTTGTGCGTTCTCCAGCGCGAGATACTGCGCTCTCGTATCGGGATCTTCCAGCACCTTTACCTGTTCAGCCAATTCCAAAAACATATCAAACTGCGCATCCCCCACGCCAATAAAGTCAAATCGTTTTGGTGAAGACCAGCTCATCGTTTTCGTTGTATCGCTTTGTGCGCCGCCTCAATAATAAAGGGATGGGTCAGACGAAACGCAGTGAGCAGTTCTTCGGGCGTCCCCGACTCTCCAAAGCGGTCACGCACTCCCACAAACTCCACGGGCAGAGGAAGCTCGCGACAGAGCAATTCCGCCACGGCCCCCCCGAGGCCTCCCGCAATCTGGTGCTCCTCCACCGTCACCACGGCCCCCGTTTTTTTCACGCTCTCAATGATGTCATGCTCCGCCAAGGGCTTGACGCTCGCGCAGTTGAGAACCTCCGCGGACACCCCGCGCTTCAAAAGCGCCTGCGAGGCGAGCAGGGCCTCGTGCACCAAAGGCCCCGCGGCAAGAATGGTAACGTCGCCTCCTTCGCGAAACACCTGCGCCCTCCCGATGGCAAAAGGCGTCCGGTCCGTTGTCATCACGGGAGTCGCCTCCCGCGCAAGCCGGATATACACGGGGCCGTTGTGTTTTGCGGCGGCAACAGTCGCCTTTTTTGCCTCCTCCAGGTCGCAGGGGACAAGCACCGCCATATTGGGAAGCGCACGCATGAGCGCAATGTCTTCCAGCGCCTGATGCGTCGCCCCGTCGGGGCCCACGGAGAGGCCTGCGTGCGCCCCCGCAATTTTCACGCCCACATTGTTTAACGCGATGGTCGTGCGGATCTGCTCGTTGTTCCTCCCGGGAGAAAACGCGGCGTATGAAGAAATGAACGGAATCTTTCCCGCCAGTGCCATGCCCGAGGCCAAAGAGGCCATGTTTTGCTCCGCCACGCCCACCTCCACGAATCGCAAGGGAAATTCTTTTTGAAAATATCCGGAGCGCGTCGACTCGGCAAGGTCTGCGCACAACACCACGACGCGCTCGTCGTTCTTGCCCGCCTCAACTAGCCCGAGGCCGTACCCGTTGCGCGTTGGAAGCCGCTCGACATCTTTGTCGAACAGGTCTGGATTCAAAAATACTTTTACTTTTGACTTTTGCATTTTGAATTTTGACTTTTGCTCACTCATGTTCCGATCTGATTTTCCCGGCTAGGGTACGCAGTTTCTGCAGG
>CAZYKY010000055.1:0-3221 GCA_964648405.1 uncultured Candidatus Saccharibacteria bacterium | reverse complement strand
TCCCATCAAACATCTTGCAGAAAACAAAGCGGATTTTTCATGATGTTCCCGTTACGCTCACATACCGATCTCCGGACCAGCTCAACATTCTTATCGGCAATATCAAGACGACATTTTTGCACTTTCCCTATCCGACGGTTCTTCCGGTTATACAGTATCGCGATATCTCTCTGGCGAGTGTTTCGGAAATTGCCGCAATGAAGGCGTTTGCCATGGGGAAACGACTTTCATACAAGGATTATATTGATTGGTACTTTCTTCTCAAAGAAAACCACATAAGGATTGACGACATTCTTTTGCTTTGTAAAAAAAAGTTTGGCAACGATTTTAATGACCGATTGTTTCTTGGACAGCTTGTCTCTCTTGATGAAGTCCCGACGCAAAAAATAGATTTTTTGCGAGATTCCGTAGAGCGAGAGCACATGGAAAAGTTTTTCCAACAACTCGTCCAAACTGTTGGATTGTAATGTCATCGCGCATGATCATTGACACGCACGCGCACATGAATTTCGGCGCGTTCAGAGAAGACGGCAAAGAAGTTCTTGCGCGGACGCTCAAAGAGAATATTTGGGTAATCATGCCGGGGTCCCAAAGCTCCACCTCAAGGCGCGGGGTTGAGATTGCCCGCCAATATCCCGAGGGCGTGTACGCGGCAGTCGGGTTGCATCCTGCGCATTTGGAAAAGCGCGAGATGGAGAAAGAAGAAGTTGAGGGGTCCGAGGCGTTTGAGACGCGAGGAGAGGAGTTTGATTATGAGTTGTACGCCTCTTTGGCAAAAGATCCCAAGGTGGTCGCAATAGGCGAGTGCGGGCTTGATTCGTACCGCCTGCCCAAAAGAAAATCGGAACGCAGGGCGCTCAAAGAAAAACAAAAAGACGTGCTACGCTCGCACATCAACCTTGCGAAAGAGATGGATCTTCCCGTGATATTCCATTGCCGCGGCGCGCTGGACGACCTTGCCCTGCTTCTCGCGGAATACGGGGGAGGCGTGCGGGGGGTAGTGCACAGTTTTACGGGCACTCCGGAACAGGCAAAAAAATTCTTGGAGCTCGGCCTCTGTATCGGGTTTAACGGAATCATATTCAGGCGCAACGCCTCGCTTCCGGACCCGGAGGAGGCGGTGAGATTCGTCCCGTTGGACCGCATCGTCCTTGAAACCGACTCTCCCTACCTCATCCCCCCGCAAGCCGTAGCGGGGTCAGACCCCACTACGCGGAACGAGCCGGTGTTTGTACGCTTCGTGGCAAAAGAGGTTGCGAGAATAAAAGGGGTGTCGCTTGACGAGGTTGGGGAGATCACAACCAAAAACGCAAAACGATTACTCCGTATTTGACAAGAAGATGGAAGTGAGGATACAATAAAAACGGAAAATAAAAAGAAGAACTCCTTTGGGCCACTTGTGCGGCGCTTGCGGGCGCCGCGAAAGGGGGGAGAGGTTGTGCAACAATGAGAGGGGGGGAGCCGGCGCCTCCAAAAAGGGCCGGCAAAGGGCGTCCTCGAACGGACGCTCTTTCCTTTTATAGATAATATTCGCGCGCGGTTGACTTGAGGAGGTTGTCTGCGAGAAGGGATGCAATAATCTCATCGGCCGTGTAGGGCCGGTTTTGTTTTTGGATTTCCGCGTTGAGCCAGACGACAAGTTTTGTTTTTTGGAGGCGGTGTTCGGGTTGATCGAGGAGAAGGTTTACGACGCGAGTGCGGAACGAACGCAACGATCCTTCAAACGCGCTCTGTTTTGCGTAGTGGCGGCTCTGCCTGTTGATCGTTTTGTCTTTGAGAACCATTGCGCCGTAGTCAAACAGCGCGTAGTGCCATTCGCGCGGGTTTTCTTTCCATACGGCTTTTTGCGCGACGGGCAGAATTTCTTTGTCTGAAACATTCTGTTTGCCGGCAAAAAAGAAGTGGATATAGACGCGGCGGATGTTGGTGTCTAGGAAGGCACCTTGATTTTGAAACGCAAAGCACGCGATGGCACGCGCCGTGTAGTGGCCTATTCCCGGGAGTATCTCAAGGCGCGAGGGCGTCGAAAACCAAATTTTAAAGAGTGTTTCCCCCCTTTGTTCCCCGCCCCCAGCGGGGCGGGGAACAAAGCCGCGCCCACACCCCACACTCTTAAAATTTGTTTTCTCCGCCAAGGTTGCTTTGCCTGCGTTCAGGATTTGCCGGGCGGATTGTTGGAGGCGGAGCGCCCGGCGCCAGTATCCGAGCCCCTGCCACGCTTTGAGAAGCGTTGCTTGCGGGGCGTCCTTGAGCGCTTCAAGCGTGGGGAAGGCGGCGAGAAACTCTTTGTATTTCGGGAGAACGCGGGAGACCTGCGTCTGTTGGAGCATCACCTCTGACACCATGATGCGGTAGGGGTTTTTGGTGTTGCGCCAAGGCATGGGCCTTGGGTGCTTTGCGTGCCACTTGAGGATATGCGTTTGGAATGCGCGGATTGTCATTGTCAGCATCATCCTAGGGCATTTTTTCCGCGCGGGCAACGGGGCATTTCGAGGTGGACAATACAAAGGAGAAGGGGTATAAAAAGGGTCATGAAAGGCGACAGATACAATCCCGAAACCATAGAGCCAAAGTGGCGGAAGGCATGGGAAGAGGCGGGGGCTGGGCGGGCGGAAGAAGAATCGGAGAAACCAAAACTCTACATTCTTGATATGTTCCCCTACCCCTCGGGGGCGGGACTGCATGTGGGGCACGTGGAGAGTTACACGGCGACGGACATCTACTCCCGTTTTAAGCGCATGCAGGGGTACAATGTTTTGCACCCCATGGGGTGGGACTCTTTCGGGCTTCCCGCCGAAAACTACGCGGTCAAGACGAAGATCCATCCCAAGGAGACCACCGAAAAGGCGGTGGGAACGTTCCGAGAGCAGATCAAGCGGGTGGGGCTTTCGTACGACTGGAGCAGGGAGATCGGGGCGCACACTCCCGAATATTATCGGTGGACGCAGTGGTTCTTTCTTCTGCTCTATAAACACGGGCTGGCCTACAAGGCGAAAGCAAACGTCAACTGGTGCCCGTCGTGCCAGACGGTGCTTGCCAACGAGCAGGTGGTGCAGGGAAAATGCGAGCGGTGCGACTCGGAGGTCGCGCAGAAAGAACTGGACCAGTGGTTTTTCAAAATCACCGAATTTGCCGACCGGCTCGTGGACGACCTCAAGAGCGTTGACTGGCCCGAGTCAACCGTGCGCAACCAGCAAAACTGGATCGGGCGGTCGGAAGGA
>CAZYKY010000054.1:0-3312 GCA_964648405.1 uncultured Candidatus Saccharibacteria bacterium | reverse complement strand
ATTGCTCTGTTTTCAAAGTTTCCCACGGTTGGCCAGCGCACCGCGGAGCGTTTTGCTTTGTATGTGCTGAAACTCTCCCAGAGCGATACTCAAGAACTGGTCGGGGGCATTGAGGCGCTCCGTTCGTCCGTCGGGCTGTGCGCGTTTTGTTTTCAGCCGTTTGACAAAGAAGAAGACGAAAAACAACGCGGCCTGTGTTCCGTATGCCGCGACGCAAAACGGGACGGTTCAACGCTCTGCATTGTGGAAAAAGAAACCGATTTGGAGGCGCTTGAGCGGACGCATTCTTATACGGGCCTGTATTTTATTTTGGGCGGAACCGTGAACCAGCTCAAAAAACACGACCTGGATTCTCTGCGCGTGGAAGAACTGAAAAAACGCCTTGTGGCGCCCCAAAATTTTGGAATGGCGCGAGTCGCCATTCGGGAGATTATTCTTGCCATGAACCCCACGCTTGAGGGGGAGGCGACCGCCTCATACCTCGGCCGTTTGCTGAAGGGAAGAGAATGGAACGTTACCCGCATTGGAAAGGGGCTTCCCATGGGCGGAGAAATGGAGTATGCGGATGACGAAACCCTCACAAGCTCTCTTGAGGGACGCCGCTAAATCGAGGTGATTTGCACCTCGGTAAAATGCTGGCGGTGTCCGCGTTTTACGCTCTCCCTCTTCTTCGCCTTGTATTTTACCGTGATGACTTTTTTGGCTCTCCCCTGCCTTGTCACAACGCCTTGTACCGTTGCGTTCGCAATGAAGGGATTTCCAATTGCAAGATTGTCGCCGTCTTTTTTCAATAAAACCTGGTCAAACGCAACTCCCTCCCCCGCTTGCGCGGAGAGTTTTTCCACCTTGAGTTTCTGCCCGGGAGTTACGATATACTGCTTGCCCCCCGTTTTGATGACCGCAAATTGTTCCATATGAGAATAGCACGCATTCTATACGCTCGTGCGATTTTTTGCAAGTGGGTTACCCGATATCCGGTTTTTCAAGCGCAATGGGCTCGATGCCGTTGGATGACCCCGTAATTTTCAAAACATCTTTATCTATTTTTCCAAACTCTTTGTACGCGTTGGTATACGAGGTCGCCGCCGCGCCCAAATTCGCTCCCAGCCGTTTCATATGCTCGTCATGAGAAGACAAGTGGCGTCCAAGATCTTCCACGCGCTTCATAATCTCCTTTGCCGACTCCTCAATCTGCATTGCTTTGAGTCCCTGCAGAACCGTCTGAAGATAGGCGAGAAACGAGGTGGGAGAAACGATAATCACGCGGTATTTTCCCGCTGCCCGTTGAATGAGATTTTCCGTTTCTTCGGTAACCGCCCCTATCTTGTTGACGAGCAAGTCGTAATAAATCGCCTCGTGAGGAATGAACATAAACGCAAAATCGGTCGTTCCCTGCTCGGGCTGAATGTACTGGGACGTCTCAACAATCCTGTTTTTCAGGTCGTTCACGAATAGTTTTTCGAGCCGCCCGCGTTCCGTCTGGTCGCTTGTTTCTGTGATGCGGTTGTAATTTTCAAGCGAAAATTTTGAGTCAACCGGTATGATTTTATCTTTCACGAACACCGCGGCGTCAACAATGGTTCCGTTGGGAAATCCGTACTGCATGCGATAGGATCCCGGCGGCATCACGTTTTTGAGCAGTGTCTCAAGATAGTACTCCCCCACCACCCCCCTCTGTTTTGGGTTTTTCAGAATGTCTTGAAGGTTTTTTAGTTGGTCGGCAAACGAAATCACCTGCTTGTTTGTTTCGTCAAGCTTGGTGAGTCGGGCGGTAACGTCTTTCACGATGCCCATGCTCTCTGAAAACTGGCTCTGAAACATTTTTGCCGAGTCCCCGAGTTTCTGATCCATTGCGCTGCGCAGCTCTTGCAGCTGGTTTTGAATCAGCAAAAGGGAGGGCGAGTCATTTCCGCCCGTCTTTTTTTCTGCAAGCATCCGCAAGGCGAAAAATCCGGCCACTCCCGCGCCGACTCCGACAAGAATGCCCAACAAAACGGTGTTCATGCGGCCCCAACCGGATTCGAACCGGTGTTACCAGGATGAGAACCTGGCGTCCTAGGCCTCTAGACGATGGGGCCCTCCGCTTCTCCGATCTGACCAGACGCCTTTGTCTATACCATATCTTTCCGACGCGTGGAAGAGTTATGGGGCGATCGGGCGCGTTGGATCGTAATCGGGAGGAACCTGGTAATAATCAAGAATATATTTTTGCAGTTCGCGAAAGACGGGAATCGCCGAATACTCGGCGGTTTTTGTCGGCGGATTGTCAAGTTTCACCATCATGAGAAATCGCGGGTTGTACGCGGGGGCAAACCCGATGAACGACTGAATGGTCTCGTCGGAATATCCCGCCTTGTCCTTTCCCAGAGAGGACCAGGCAACCTGGGCGGTTCCCGTTTTTCCGGCCGTGTAATACCCGGCAATTTTTGCCGCCTTGCCAAATCCCCTCTCCACCACGCCCACGAGCATCTCAACGATATTCCCCACGGTTTTTTCGTTAAGAATCGGGGTTTGCGCCGCCTTGGCGCTGTTGTCTGCGCTTCTTATTGTCGGGGAGGCGAGAACCCCGTTGTTGGCAAACGCGCTGAACGCCCGTATCATTTGTATGGGCGTTGCCTCAACTCCCTGCCCAAACGAGGCGGTTGCATAATTGATCTCCCTTCCCCTTTTTAGCTCTTCATTTGGCGAGCGCGCCTCTCCGGGAAGGTCGATGCGTGTCGGCTCAAACAATCCGAAACGTTCCAAGTATGCAAGGAACGATTCGTGTCCCGCCTGCCGCTCCGCAAACACGGCGCCCGTGTTGATGGAAAACGCGAGCACATCTTTCATCGTCTGCTCGCCGTAACTTCTCTGTCCGTAGTTGTATATTTTTGAGTTGTTTATTTTAATGATTCCCGTGTCGGTATATGTTGTCTCGGGAGTAATCCCCCCCGTGTCAAGGGCCGAGGCCATGGTGATGGGTTTGAAAATGGATCCCGGCTCGAATATTTTTTGGACGGATCCGTTTTGAAACGTTCCAACGTTTGCAACCTTGCCGTACGCGTTCGGGTCAAACGACGGAAGGTTTGCCATCGCAAGAATATTCCCCGTCGCGGGCTCCATGACAATAATGTTCCCCTGCGCGATCCCGAGGGAGTCTTTCGCTTTTGCGAGAAGGCGCTCCGCCTCCGCCTGGATGTTGCGGTCGATGGTCAGAACAATGTCGGACCCGTCTTGGGCGGTGTCCGCCTGTCCGAACAGCAGGTAAATGGCGGGATTTTTCGTGTTTTTCGTCAATCCCTCCCTGCCCTTGAGCGAGTCGTTATAGTACTC
>CAZYKY010000053.1:0-3572 GCA_964648405.1 uncultured Candidatus Saccharibacteria bacterium | reverse complement strand
AGAGCAGCGGCCTCTTAAGCCGTTGGTTGTAGGTTCGAATCCTACTGGGGGCACACATACGCAGTATGGGGGCACGCAGAGCGAGCCAACTGCTTGGCTCGCGTGAGGATTCGAAAGCCGGACGCATCTGCCAAAGGCAGAGCGGAGGCGGGGTCGCGGCCGCCGCGAGAGCGGCGAGCTGTGACCGAATATCCTACTGGGGGCACATAAGAATCTTGCGTTTTTTTTGTTTTCTGATATACTCTGCTCCATGCTGAGCGTGAAAGAAAAAGAGAAGGTCGTGGGAAAATTCAAGACCCACGAAAAAGACACCGGATCTCCCGAAGTTCAGGTCGGGTTGCTGTCGGAAGAAATCAGCCGCCTTGCCCTGCACCTGCAAAAAAATCCAAAAGACACCCACTCAAAGCGGGGATTGTTGCAGATGGTTGCACGGCGCAGAACCCTGCTTTCGTATCTGAAGCACGAAGACGTTTCGCGCTACGAGCTCCTGTCTAAAAAAGTAGGACTCAAGAAAGAGCGCCATGAGCCTCAAGAATAAAGACCAGCGGGTTACCGTCTTCATCGACGTTCAAAACCTCTACCACTCGGCAAAGCATCTGTACCAGGCGCGGGTCAACTTTGGCGAGATTCTCAAAGCGGCGGTCGCCGGAAGAAAACTTATCCGCGCGTTTGCCTACGTGATACGGACAAAAACGGGCGAAGAGCAGCCGTTTTTTGATGCGTTGCTCAAGCTCGGCATCGAGACGCGCGTAAAAGACCTCCAAGAGTATGTCGGCGGGTTAAAGAAGGGCGATTGGGATGTGGGCATTGCGGTGGACGCCATAAAAACATCCGACGGCATCGATACGGTCGCCCTCGTCTCGGGAGATGGCGACTATGTCCCCCTGCTTGAGTACTTGCGAAACCGGGGAAAGAGAATTGAGGTGATCGCGTTTGGCAGGTCAACCTCAACCCGCTTGAGAGAGGCAACGGACGAGTTCATAGACCTTGGAGAGAATACGGAAAAATTCTTACTGCATAAATAGTCATTCATGGAACCACAGCAATTTTCATTGAAGACCGGAGACAAAGAGATCTCGCTCACGCTTAACAACTGGACGGAGCAGGCGAACGGAAGCGCGATTGTCCGCATGGGAGACACCACCGCCCTCGTAACGGCGGTCATGGGAAAAAACGAATCCCCCTCTTTGGGATACTTCCCCCTCATGGTTGACTACGAGGAGCGCTTCTACGCCGCGGGGCGGATCCTGGGCTCCCGCTATATGCGGAGAGAAGGAAGGCCGGCCGACGAGGCGATCATCACCGCGCGCGTGATTGACCGGGCGATACGCCCGCTCTTTGCCCAGACCATGCGCAAAGAGGTGCAGGTCATCACCACCTGCCTTGCATGGGACGGCGAGCACGACCCCGACGTGCTGGGACTGTTCGGGGCATCCGTCGCCCTCTCTCTGTCTGACATTCCGTGGGCGGGACCTTTGGGAGCGGCCCGTGTCGGAAGAATAGGCGGACAATTTATCCTCAACCCCACCTACAAAGAACGGGAGCAGAGCGACATTGACTTTATTGTAGCGGGAGTCCAAGACGGCGGAAACTTTCTCGTCAATATGATTGAGGCGTCCGGCAAAGAGGCGTCAGAAAGCGTGTTTGGGGACGCCCTCGCGTTTGCAGAGCCCTTCCTTAAAGAAATGGTTGCGTTTCAACGTGACATGCAGGCGCGTCTTGGAAAACAAAAAGCCCTGCTTGTCCAGCCGTCGGAAGACGCGGGGGCGGGCGAAGCCGTGCGCTCGTTTCTCCAGCCCCGTCTGCGAGACGCGCTGTTTGCGGGAGACAAGGGGAGGCGCATGGATGCGCTCGCCGCCCTTAAGCAAGAGCTTATGGCGCATCTGCAGGCCGTATATCCGGAAGCGCCGTACGCCAAAGATGCGGATTTTATGTTTGAACGGGAGGTTGACGCCCTCATTCACAACGCGGCGCTCACGGAGGGGAAGCGCGTTGACGACAGGGCGCTTGACGAGATTCGCGAGCTTTCCGCCGACGCCCAGGTGATTGAAAAAGTCCACGGATCGGCCATATTTGCCCGCGCCCAGACCAAGACTCTCTCCCTGCTTACCCTTGGAGCCCCGGGAGACCAGAAGATATTGGAGGGGATGGAGTTCATAGGGAAGAAGCGTTTCATGCACCACTACAACTTCCCCCCCTACGCCCCCGGCGAGGTAAAGCCCATGCGCGGCCCCGGGCGCAGAGAAATCGGGCACGGCATGCTTGCGGAAAAGGCCCTCCTCCCCGTCATTCCCAACGCCGAGCAGTTTCCCTATACCATCCGCGTGGTAACCGAGGTGCTCTCGTCAAACGGGTCAACATCTATGGCCTCGGTATGCTCCTCAACACTCGCCCTTATGGACGCCGGAGTTCCCATTGCGCGTCCGGTCGCCGGCATTTCCATTGGCTTAATGTCTGACGGCAAGGGCAAGTACGCCCTTCTTACGGATATTCAGGGGCCCGAAGACCATTACGGAGACATGGACTTTAAGGTCGCCGGCACGGCGGAGGGGATCACCGCCATACAGCTGGACGTGAAAATCAAGGGGATTCCTTTTGATATCTTCGCCTCTGCGCTGGAACGGGCGAGAAACGCGAGAATGAAGATTCTCAACGAGGTCATCACGAAGGTTCTGCCCGCCCCCCGCCCCGACATTTCAAAATGGGCGCCGCGTATCTCTGTCATACGCATCAACCCGGAAAAGATCGGAGCGGTCATAGGGTCGGGAGGTAAAACGATCAACAAACTCATTGACCAGTTCGCGGTTTCCATAGATATTGAAGAAGATGGGACCGTCTACGTGAGCGGAACAGACAAGGAAGGCGTACGAAAAGCCATTGAGGCGATTGAGGGCATCACGCGGGAGGCGAAGGTGGGAGAGGAGTACGAGGGAAAGGTAACGCGCATCATGACGTTTGGAGCGTTTGTGGAATTGTGGCCCGGACAAGAGGGGATGGTGCACATCTCAAAACTTTCGGACAAGCGCGTGGACAAAGTGTCCGACGTGGTCAACGTGGGAGACCGCGTAAAGGTGAGGGTGGCGGAAATTGACGAACAGGGGAGGGTAAATCTTTCCATGAAAAAATGAAAGAGGACGAGTCAAAAGAGATGCTCGAGCTGCTGAAACGCGCCGAAATCCGCACCATGACAAAAGACATCGCCATGGTGAGAAAAGAAGAAGCGAAAAAAGAGCGAGAGCGCATCACGACCATACGGGTCACCCACGAACAGGCGCCCAATCTTTCTCGCGCAGCAGCACTTCCGGCCGTGAAGCCCCCCAAAACGCCGGACTCCCGCAAAGCAATCATTCTGTCACGCCCCCAATCGCGCGCCCAAAAAATCGTTGTTCGCGTGTTGCTTGGGGGCATCGTCATTCTCGGAATCACGAATCTAGCATTATTCATATATTGGTATTTCATCGCACGCATCTTATGACATATAACGAAACAGACCTGAAGCGCATACTGGTTGAGAAAAAAGAGAATCTTGAAAAAGAACTCGCCTCTCACCGTCTGCAGGATCCTCTGAAACA
>CAZYKY010000052.1:0-3572 GCA_964648405.1 uncultured Candidatus Saccharibacteria bacterium | reverse complement strand
TTTGATATGATGTCTCGGATCTCCGCGGCCCGTTCAAAGTCAAGGCGCTTTGCCGCCTCTTTCATCTCCTGTACAAGGAGTGCCTTGTCGGTCATGTGCTCAAACTCAAGGGAGATCCCCTGCTTTTTGTGGAAGAGTTCCCACGGGCGTATCTCTTTCACAATGGGCGTGGGAATGATGGAGTGAACGGCGTTGTACTCCTCTTGAACCTTTCTTCTCCGCCCTATCTCATCCATTGCCCGTTTCATGGACGAGGTAACGGAGTTTGCGTACAGCACAACCGTTCCGTCCGTGTGCCGCGCCGCCCTGCCCATGGTCTGGACGAGCGTCGTTTCGTTTCTCAAAAATCCTTCCTTGTCGGCGTCCAAAATGGCAACGAGAGAGACCTCGGGCAGGTCCAATCCTTCTCTCAAGAGATTGACGCCGACCAGCGCGTCATACTCCCCCCTGCGAAGCGCCTCCAGAACAGAGGGGCGTTCGAGTGTTTTTACTTCGGAGTGCAGAAACCGGGCGTTGATTCCGTGTTCTGTGAGATACGAAGCGATCTCTTCGGCGAGCCGTTTTGTGAGCGTGACCACGAGGGCGCGCTGATGCCTGCCTCTCCTTTCTTGAATGCGGACCATGAGGTCTTGGATCTGTCCGTGCACGGGGCGTAATTCTATGGCTGGTTCAAGGAGTCCGGTCGGGCGTATGAGTTGTTCAACAATATGTCCCTCAGCCCGTTCGCATTCGTACGCTCCCGGAGTTGCCGAGACGGAGACGACGCGCTTGGCGCTCCGTTCAAACTCCTCAAAGGTGAGCGGCCTGTTGTCAAGCGCGGAGGGAAGGCGAAACCCGTACTCGATAAGAGATTTTTTTCTGATGCGATCCTGTACCGCCATTGCCCGTATCTGGGGAATGGTCAGATGACTTTCGTCAATGCACACCAAAAAATCGTCCGGAAAATAGTCGAGCAAACTGAACGGAGGAGCGCCGGGTGAACGAAACTCCATGTGTCTTGAATAATTTTCTATGCCGTGGCAGTACCCGGTCTCTTCAATCATCTCCAAGTCAAAACGCGTGCGCTGTTCTATGCGTTCGGCCTCCGACAGTTTCCCCTGCGCCGTAAGTGTTTTGATCCGTTCGTCGAGTTCTTTGCGAATGTTTGCGACGGCGAGCGAGAGTTTGCCCTCTTGCGTGATCCAAAACTTTGCGGGCCGTATGAACACCTCTTCCACGGTTGCGAATGCCGAGGAATCCGTTGCGTCCGAGCGCGAGAGGCGAGAGGCCGTGTCGCCAAGAAACTCGACCCGTATTTTTTCTTTCCCCGTCGCGCAGAAGATTTCAACGGTTTCTCCGTGCGCCAGATATGTTCCCGGAAGTTGGTCAATGTCGTTTCTCGCGTACTGCAGGAGGGCGAGATGGCGCAGAAATTCTTTTCTCGAAATTGTCTGTCCCGTCTTTATGCGCACGGAGACCTCTCGGTATTCTTCGGGAGACCCTATGCCGTATATGCAAGAGACCGACGCGACCACAATGACATCTCTCCTTTCAAGCACGGCCTGGGCGGCCTCGTGGCGCATGCGATCAAGCGTGTCGTTTACTTTGGCGTCTTTGGCAATGTACGTGTCGCTCTGGGGAAGGTATGCCTCGGGCTGGTAGTAGTCATAATACGAGACGAAATAGTGCACGGAGTTCTTCGGGAAAAACTCTTTGAACTCCTGATAGAGCTGGGCGGCGAGGGTCTTGTTGGGAGAGATTACGAGCGTGGGGCGGTTTGTCCGGGCTATGACGTTGGATATGGTGTATGTTTTTCCCGACCCCGTTACTCCCAAGAGCACCTGATGGCCGGCATTCTTTTTCAGGCCGTCCACAAGTCCGTCAATCGCCTTTGGTTGATCGCCCGTCGGTTGGAATTTTGAAGTGAGGAGGAATTTCATATACAATGGAGCCGATGATCTCGTATCTCGAGGGAGTCCGCATTGCGCAGGGAGACGGGTATATTATCCTCAAAACGGGAGGAGTGGGGTTCAAGGTGTTCGTGTCGGAGCGCACCGGACGGGAATTGGGGGGCGACGAGACCATACGCCTCTTCTGCCACTTGCGCATCCGGCAGGAGGAGGCGATTGATCTGTATGGGTTTTTGAACCAAGAGACACTCGAGTTTTTTGAGGTCCTCCTCTCCGTTCAGGGGATCGGCCCGAAAGCGGCCCTTACCATTTGCTCTCTTGGTAGCACACAAGAACTCTCCAAAGCAATCCAAGAGGGAGACGAGGCGTTTTTTTCCCGCGTGAAAGGTATCGGGCAAAAACGAGTGAAAAAAATCATCTTGGAACTAAGCGGCAAGCTCATAGAAAGCTCCGGCGCGCCCGGTGCAAAGGACGAGGAGGCGGTCGGGACGCTCGTTTCGCTTGGGTTCACCAGGCAGGAGGCGGTCCGGTCTCTTGCAGATGTTGAGAGTAATCTTGACGCGAAAGAAAAAATAAAGCTGGCTTTGCGCAACCTTCGCGCGCGATAATTGGCATGCAAACTCTCGTGGCACTTTTGAGGCGCGTTGCCCCTTCGTGGGCGGTTGGTGCGTATCATTACGCGCAGGCGTGGAGTGCGGCGCTTTGGTTCGGATTTCCCTCAAGGCGTCTGTGCGTCATCGGAGTAACGGGAACCGACGGAAAGTCCACTACCGTGGAAATGATTGCCCATATCTTAAACGCGGCGGGCATGAAAACCGCGATAAGCTCGTCCATTCATATTGGCGTCGGCGAGGCCGTGCGCAAGAATACGATGAAGATGAGCATGCCCGGCCCTTTCGCGCTTCAGCGTCTGTTGCGCGAGGCCGTGAGCGCGCAATGCAGCCATGCGGTTCTTGAGGTCTCGTCGGAAGGGGTAATCCAGCATCGGCACGTATGTATTGAATTTCACGCGGCCGTGCTGACCAATATCTATCCCGAGCACATTGAGCGGCACGGTTCTTTCGAGGCGTACCGCAAGGCGAAGATGCGGTTTGTGCGGAGGGCGCGCGCGGTCCACGTGCTGAACGCGGAAGACAAAAATCTTGAATTTTTCGTGCACCTTCCCGCGGAGCGCACCTATCTGTTCTCAACCGACGCCGCACATAGCGCGGGCGGGCATGAAACGATTATTGTCGAGCGCATTGAAGAAACGCCGGAAGGAATTTCGTTTTCCGTGCGGGGCGTTCCCTTCCGCCTTCCGTTGCTTGGGAGGGTCAACGCGTATAACGCGGCCTCGGCCCTGTGCGTTGCGCTATCCCAAGGGGTACCGCTTGAAACCGCGAGCGCCGCGCTGAAAACAATTGCGCGCGTGCCGGGGCGCATGGAGGCGGTTGTAAACAACCCTTTCACGGTTCTTGTCGATTATGCCGTTACCCCGAACGCCCTGCAAAATCTGTACGAAACGGCGAAAAGAATATGGAAACCCAATCGCATGGTATGCGTATTCGGAGCGTGCGGGGGAGGGAGGGATGCGTGGAAGCGTCCGGTGCTCGGGGAGATTGCGGGGCGGCACTGCGACGCCATTATTCTCACCAACGAAGATCCTTTTGACGAACATCCCGCCCGTATCGTGTCAGAGATACG
>CAZYKY010000051.1:0-3603 GCA_964648405.1 uncultured Candidatus Saccharibacteria bacterium | reverse complement strand
TCAAGATTCGCTACGGCTAGGGTTTTGCGAGCGCGGCGAGAATTTTCATATCGGCGATGAGCGTCTCTTTTTTTCTTTGATCGTAAATTGCGGCGGCGGGATGAAAAAGCGGAACAACCGTCAGGGGCCCGTACGAGGCCTTCGTTTCAAACACCCGTCCGTGGATTTTACTGATGACGTCAAACGAATCCGCAAGGTCGAACCGCCTCATGATGTACTCCATTGAGATGCGCCCGAGCGTCCCGATGACGCGCGGCCTGATGATGTCAATCTGGCGGTCAAGAAACGGGGCGTAGAGCAAGACCTCCTCGGGCGAGGGGTCGCGGTTGAGCGGGGGGCGGTCTTTCACAATGTTGGTGATATACACCTCCGCGCGCTTGATGCCGGCGCTCAAAAGCAGTTCGTCGAGCACGCGGCCCGCGGCCCCGCAAAACGGCCTGCCCGTGGCGGCCTCGTTTCGTCCGGGCGCCTCGCCAACAAACATAATGGAGGCGGAGTGATCCCCCTCCCCGATCACGGGGAAGACGCCGTTTTGCGTCCGTTCCGCATACAGCGGGGAGGCGGTGAAATTGAGCACCTCGTCCCGTATGGCGCGGAGAAGGTCGGTGCGAGGCGAGGCGGTATCATCTGTCATGGGCGCATTGTATCACAGAGCGCAGAGGGTTGACATCGAGCGAAGATGGGATATGATGGCGCTATGATTGGGTGTCCGTGAGAACGGGCATTCTTTTATAGAGGGCGTTATTCACATTATTTCTACGCATACGTATGATCGATCTTAAAAATTTTTTCGTGATGGTTGACCAGATCGCGGAAGAAAAAAATCTTTCCAAAGAACGCATCTTGGAAACCATCGAACAAGCCCTTGCCGCCGCCTACAAAAAAGAATACGGGCAGAGGGGACAGGTCATCAAGGCAAAACTGGACTCCGCGACCGGCAAGATGGATTTTTGGCAGGTCAAGTTGGTAGTGGACGAGAGCATGATTTACTCGGAGGAAGAGCTGGAGGCGATGAAAGAAAAGGCGGAACAGCCGCCCGAAGGCGATCTTGCGCCGGGCGAAGAGAGCAAAAAAGTGCGCTTCAGCGAAGACCGCCACGTCATGGTCAAAGACGCCCAAACTATACAGCCGGGGGTACAGGCGGGAGAAAACATGGAGATACGGCTGGAGTCGTTGAGCGATTTTGGGCGCATTGCCGCGCAAACGGCAAAGCAGGTCATTCTGCAGAAAATACGCGAGGCGGAGCGCGACGCCATTTTGCAGGAGTTTCAATCGAAAGAAGGAGAGATCATCTCCGGCATCATCCAGAGGGTTGAGAGCAAGGTGGTGTTTATTGAAATGGGAAAAACCCTCGGCATCATGCCCAAAGAAGAGCAGGTGCAGGGGGAGTTTTACCGTCCGGGCCAGCGCCTGAAGTTTTTCGTGGTCAAGGTTGAGATGGGGCAAAAAGGGCCGACCATTCTGCTCTCAAGGTCTCATCCGACATTTGTTTCAAAACTTTTTGAACTGGAGGTTCCCGAATTGCGAACCGAAAGCGTGGAAATCAAGGCGATTGCCAGAGAGGCGGGGTCCCGCTCAAAGGTTGCGGTTGCATCCCACCAAGACGGGGTTGATCCGGTGGGATCCATGGTTGGCCAGCGGGGCACAAGGGTGTCTGCCGTCATCAACGAGCTTGGCGGCGAGAAGATCGACATTATTGAATGGTCTGACGATCCCGAAATTTTTGTCGCCAACGCCTTGTCTCCCGCAAAAGCCGTCTCCGCCGATGTTACCGGAGACAGGGCGGTTGTGCGGGTGCCTGAACAGCAGCTCTCGCTCGCCATTGGAAGAGAGGGGCAAAATGTGCGTCTCGCGGCAAAGCTTACCGGGTGGAAAATCGACGTGCGGACTCCTGACGGCAAAGAGGTCGCCCTTGAAGACGAAGAGGCATAGCGTCCTATGAAGTACACGCTCACAAAACTCCCAAAATCACGGGTCCGCCTTGCCATTGAACACTCGCCCCAAGAGCTCGCGGAGGCAAAAGAAAAGGCCGTGGAGCAGTTGGGCAGGCAGGTGCGCGTTGAGGGATTCCGCCCCGGAAAGGCGCCAAAAGAGGTGGTGGAGGGGCGCCTTGACCCGGCGGCGGTACTGGAAGAGGCGGGATTTTCCTTGATAAACCGGACATTCCGCGACCTTGTGAAGAAAGAAAACCTCGATGTTATTGGGGAGCCCTCCGCCCAGATACTGAAACTTGCGGAAGGGAACCCTTTTTCATACCGCGTTGACGTTGACATTATTCCCGCGATTGCCCTGCCCGATTACAAGGTGATTGCCTCAAGAGTAAAAAAGAGGTCCGCGACGGTTGAGGAAGAAGAGATAGACGGCGCGCTGGAGTGGCTGCGCCAACAAAGAAAAAAAGAAGACGGAACGCTTCTCGATCTTTCAGACGAGCTTGCAAAATCCCTCGGAGGGTTTGAGTCGCTGGACGCTCTGCGCGCCAGCGTTCGCGAAGGCCTTACAACAGAGAAGCAAACCATGAACGCTCAAATCGCCAGGCAGGAGGCGCTGGAAAACATTACCGCCGCCTGCCGGTTTGACATTCCCGCCTCACTGCTTGAGCGAGAACAACTCCGGATGGCAGAACGCGTTCGCCAGCCCGAAGGACAAGAAAAAACAAAAGAAGAATTGGCAAAATCGTTTGAAAAAGAGGCGGAAAAGCGCGTGCGGAGTTTCTTGGTGCTGAAAGCCATTGCAAAGAAAGAGGCCATTGCTCCCACGGCTGAAGAAATTCAAAAAGAGACGGACGCCCTGTTGCAGCACTATCCTGATGCAAAGACGGCCACGGAGCGTATTGACCCCCTTCAGATCCGTTTGTATACTGAAGATGTTCTGACCAACGAAAAAACATTTCAATTTTTGGAAACATTCATTTCTTTATGAATCTCATACCGACCGTCATTGAAAAATCCCAGTACGGGGAGCGCGCCTACGACATCTACTCCCGCCTGCTGAGAGACCGCATTATATTTTTGGGGTCTGCCGTGAACGACGCGGTGGCGAATACCATTATTGCCCAGCTGCTTTTTCTTGCCTCCAAAGACCCCAAGAAAGAAATTCAGTTGTATATCAACAGCCCGGGAGGGTCGGTAACCGCAGGACTCGCCATCTACGACACCATGCAGTTCATCAAGTGTCCGGTTTCTACCGTGTGCGTGGGCATGGCGGCCTCCATGGGCGCGGTGCTGCTCTCCTCGGGAGAAGCGGGCAAACGCTTTGCCCTTCCAAACTCCCAAATCATGCTCCACCAGGTTGCCGGAGGAGTAACGGGAGAGGCGGTGGAGATTGAGATTACCGCCAAGCAAATCGTGAAAATGCGCGAGCGTCTCAACGCCATTTTGGCAAACCACACCAAGCAACCGTTGGAAAAAATTGAGAAAGACACGGATCGCGACTTCTATCTCACTCCGGAAGAGGCGAAAGAATACGGCCTCATTGACGAAGTGATTCATACAAAAGAATAACGGCGTTCTGCTTGCGCCACCCATGAGACATTTTTCTTTCGCGTATGTTCCCGTCCTGTTGTTCATAGGCGGCGTTTTGGTGTTTGCAAACCCCGCATATGCC
>CAZYKY010000050.1:0-3663 GCA_964648405.1 uncultured Candidatus Saccharibacteria bacterium | reverse complement strand
CCCTTCATCTCGTTTGACTTGAGCTCAAACAACGGAATCCTCTACGGAGTGAACATGCACAACAACTCGCTGATATTGTTTGACAGGTTCTCTCTGGATAACTTTAACGAGACGATATTCGCGCGCTCGGGAAGTGGAAAGTCCTACGCGGTGAAACTCGAAATTCTGCGCTCCCTCATGATGGGCATAGATGTCATTGTGCTTGACCCGGAAAACGAATACAAAACGCTCGCGGAGGCCGCGGGAGGGAGTTTTTTCAACATCTCGTTGAGCTCGGACAACCACATCAACCCTTTTGAACTGCCGGCGCCCAGAGAAGACGAAAAACCCGAGGATGTTCTGCGCTCCAACATTATCAACCTTGTCGGGCTCATGCGCCTGATGCTCGGAGGGCTCACCCCCGAGGAGGACTCCATTATGGACCAGGCGCTCACAGAGACATACGCGGCAAAAGACATCACCCCAACGTCCGACCCGTCAATGTGGAAAGAGGCGATCCCCCTGCTTTCCGACCTCCAGTCGGTGCTGGAGAGTATGGAGGGAACGGAGTCGCTTACGCGCCGCCTGAAAAAATTCACGGAGGGGACATACGCGAACTTCTTCAACCGGCCCACCAACATTTCGTTTGACAACACCATGGTTGTATTCGGCATCCGCGACATGGAGGAGGGATTGCGCCCGATGGCAATGTACATTGTGATGCGCTATCTGTGGAACAAGGTCAGGTCAGAACTCAAAAAGCGCGTCTTCGTGGTTGACGAGGCGTGGTGGCTCATGCAGTCGGACGACGGGGCGTCGTTTCTTTTTGGAATCGTGAAGCGGGCGCGAAAGTACTTTCTGGGAGTAACCACCATCACCCAAGACGTGGGGGACTTTATGAAGTCGGAATATGGGAAACCAATCGTCAACAACTCCTCCATCCAGCTCCTGCTCAAGCAATCCCCCTCGGCAATCGAGGTGGTGCAAAAAACGTTTGCCCTAACGAGCGAGGAGAAAAACCTTCTGCTGGAAACCGAGGTGGGGGAGGGAATATTTCTCGCGGGACAGAAACGGGTGGCGATCAAAATCGTCGCCTCGCCCAAAGAGCACGAGATCGTCACCACCGCCCCCGAAGAGCTTCTGGTGCGAAAATCCCTGGAAGAACAAAAACAAGCAAAAACCCTATGAGGCGGCGTTTTTTTGTCGTTGCGCTACTCACCCTCCTGCCTACCCTCGCGCTTGCCGCAGGCACCATCAAGCTCAACCTTGAGTACCCCTCGTTTGGAGGGTTTAACCTTGCAAACAACCAAGACCTCATATCAATCATCGGGTGGCTGTATTATGCCATTGTGACGGTCTCGGGGCTTGCCGCGTTTGTCATGCTCGTGTGGGGAGGAATCCAGTGGATGACCTCGTCGGGAAACCCGGGGCAGGTCGGGAGCGCCAAAGAGCGTATGACGGACGCCTTGCTCGGGCTCGGGCTGGTGCTTGGCTCGTACCTTATCCTCACCATCATCAACCCCGGGCTCACCACGCTTGAACAGCCGTCGCTGGAAGGAGTAAAAGCAACGGCATTTGGAAGCGGTGAAGGAGGAAACCGAGGCGTGTGCGCTCCCCCGTCAGCAAACAGCGCTTGCAATCCAAACATAAGTCCGGCACTCAACGGATTCGGAGGAGAAACGACAAACGCCTCCATCGTATGCCAAGGGGAAAGCAGAGGGGAGCCGTGGGCGAGAAACTGGGGATGCCTGACAACAAAAAACAATGCCGACGGGGCGGATGATTACAGCGTGGGACTTTTTCAAATCAACCTTCTCGCCCATTGCAGGACAAGCGATGGGAAGAGCCCGTTTCGCTATCCCATTGACGACTCATCCGTCCGCGGCCGATGCGAGATTATTGACCAGGCAACGGTTGATCGGTGTTTGACTGAATTTGGATACGGCAATGCCGCGCCCAACATTCAAAAGGCAATCCAGATTAGGCAAGGCGTCTCAACATGGTATCCTACATGGGGGGCGGCCGGAGCGTGCAGTAACATACCGCGATAATATGAAGATATCTATTTCCAGATTATTTCTCATCGTCTCTTTTGGACTTTTGGTATTGGGAGGAATCGCATTGTACGCATTAAACAAAGACGGCAACTCGTCTTCGGCGGCAACCCAAAGAGCGGGGGAGGCGGCAATCAGACGCGTCACAGATATGAATCAGGGGAAAGAACCCCCCGTGAGCCAGGACGGGGTTCGCTCGCACCTTCTCGCAGACAAAGAGGCGTATCAGATCACATTCCACGACAACACTCAAAGTTTTCTTATTACCGTCTACGGGTCTCCATTTGACTGGGCACGGCTCGCGGCAGAGCAAGAGTTTCTCTCGCTGACCGGACTGGCAAAAGAATCGGCTTGTCAGGTCAAGGTGACCGTCGCCACGCCATACTTTGCAAATCCCGAACAGTCGGGGGAAATATTCGGATTAAGTTTTTGCAAAACCCCATAATGATCACCGCTCTTCTTGCTTCTCCCGTCATCAAGCTCAACCTTGAGTACCCCTCGTTTGGGGGGTTTAACCTTGCAAACAACCAAGACCTCATATCAATCATCGGGTGGCTGTATTATGCCATTGTGACGGTCTCGGGGCTTGCCGCGTTTGTCATGCTCGTGTGGGGAGGAATCCAGTGGATGACCTCGTCGGGAAACCCGGGGCAGGTCGGGAGCGCCAAAGAGCGTATGACGGACGCCTTGCTCGGGCTCGGGCTGGTGCTTGGCTCGTACCTTATCCTCACCATCATCAACCCCGGGCTCACCACGCTTGAACAGCCGAAGCTGGGAGAAGCGCCATCAACCGAGTTTTCGGCTTCACAATCCGGGCCCCAAGCAAAAATAGAAGCGCTCAAGCAGGCAATACAAGAGCGGTTTGGAATTGAGATGAGCGGATTCGACGAAACCCATCTTTTGTGGGCGAAGAGAACATTTGACAGAATATATCATACCCGGTTTTTTGAGTATGTGCGGGGAACCGTCATTACGGCCCAGGCGGGGGGAAATTACTCAAGTTTTCAGGGGTGCAGAAAAATCTCTCTTGACCAGTATAACGGGGAAGACCTCTTTTCCGTCGTTCTGGTGCACGAACTCGCCCATGTGATGCGCTCGTGCAATTCCAAAGAACAGATCCGATGGGATGATCATGTGAAGACAATTGAAACGGACGGCGAGTACGTCACGGGATATGCAAAAACCGTATGTAAAGACGAACAAGAAGCAGATGACCGCAAGAAGGATGAGGATTACGCCGAAATGATCGCCTATTATCTGCATCCCGGCGTACCGGAAATTACCATGGAAAAGGGATTATACCGCGACTGTGGAAACATCGGGGGAATACCATACGCAAATGGAAGAATCCCAGCCCACCTTGAAATTGCCCGGGGGCTTCTCGGAGAATATCTCGCTCCAAACACAAGTCCTTTCACCCCTGTTGCTCCAACCATCGGGATCAAGACAGACAAGCCGCAGGTCGTAGTAGGAGAAATAGTTTCGTTGTCATGGAACGCGACGGGGGTGTCGTCGTGCACCGCCTCAACCGGCGGCAACAAACAGGATGCATGGCAGGGAGAACAAAAACCGGCAGGGTCCATATCTTTCCAAGCGAAAGGAAGTGGACTTACTGTGTTCCACTTGGTGT
>CAZYKY010000049.1:0-3725 GCA_964648405.1 uncultured Candidatus Saccharibacteria bacterium | reverse complement strand
GGCAGGGCAAAAACGGGCGCGGAGCTCAAAGGGATACGCGCTGTGAATCCCGCGAACAAAGAAGAGATTCCCGTGTTTATCGCCGATTACGTGCTTTCGCATTATGGAACGGGGGCGATTATGGCCGTTCCCGCGCACGACGAGAGAGATTTTGAATTTGCAAAACAATTTGGCCTTCCCGTGCGGCAGGTGATATGCAATCACTACCCCGCGCCTACGTGTCCCGTGCTTGACGAGGCGTATACGGGGGACGGCTCTTTGGTTGGATCGGGCAAGTTTGACGGCATGAAATCAGAGGAGGCGAAACGCGCCGTGACGGAATTTGTCGGGGGAGCGGCAAAAACCACCTACAAGCTTCGCGACTGGCTCATATCCCGCCAGCGATACTGGGGGGCTCCCATTCCCATTGTGTACGACCCTCGGGGCGTTCCCCACCCGATTCCGGAGGAGCGCCTTCCCTGGCTTCTTCCGACGGATGTGGAGTTTAAGCCGACGGGGCATTCTCCGCTTGCCGACTCTCAAGAATTGGCCGAGAGAACCGAGAAGATGTTTGGCAAAGGATGGCGCCCCGAGGTGGACACCATGGATACGTTCGTGTGCTCTTCGTGGTACTACTACCGGTTTGCCGATCCTCGCAACGAGAACGAGTTTGCCTCAAAGGAGCAGATAAAAAAGTGGCTCCCAGTCGACCTCTATCTCGGGGGCGCCGAGCACACGGTTCTCCACCTGATGTACGCCCGCTTTTTCACAAAGGTTCTGCACTCGCTCGGATATGTGGATTTTGCGGAGCCCTTCCGGAAACTCCGCCATCAAGGACTTATTATGGGAGAGGACCGGCACAAGATGTCAAAATCCCGCGGGAATGTCGTGAATCCCGACGAAATCATAGACCGGTACGGGGCCGACTCCCTGCGTCTCTACGAAATGTTCATGGGTCCCTTAGAAGACGCCAAAGCGTGGGATACCCGGAACATCATGGGGGTGCGCAGGTTTTTAGAGCGCGTATGGCGCCTGCAGGAGGGCGTAGTGGAGAAGGCGTCCGACGACTCTCTGTGCCGCGTCCTCCACGAGTCAATAGAAAAGGTTGGCAGGGATATTGAGGCGCTCAAGTTCAACACCGCCATCAGCCAGCTCATGATATGCGCAAACGCAATGGACGGGGCCGCGGAGGTCTCGAAAGAAACATACAAAACTTTTCTCCTCCTCCTCGCCCCCTTCTGTCCGTTTGTCGCGGAAGAGATTTGGCAGAGAATCGGAGAAAAAGGAAGCATACACGGTCAGAGTTTTCCTTCGTATGATCCCGCGCTTGCCAAAGAAGACCGCATACGGCTTGTTATACAAATGAATGGAAAGGTGCGGGACATTGTCGAAGTTCCGGCAGACGTTGCCCAAGACGCGGCGAAAGAATTGGCTCTGAACAGCGAGAAGATAAAAAAAATACTGCAGGGCAAAACGCCCCGGAGAGTCGTGTACGTTAAAGGCAAGCTGGTAAACATCGTACTATAATTCAAACTATGTGCGGAATTATCGGATATGTGGGGAAGCTGGACGCTCTTCCCATACTGCTGGAGGGGCTCAGGCGCGAGAGCTACCGGGGGTACGACTCGAGCGGCGTTGCCGTGCTAAACGGGGAGGGGTATGCAACGGTGAAGGCGGTCGGCAAGCTTGAAAACCTTGAGAAAAAACTGGACGGCTCTCCGCTTGTCGGCACCCTTGGCATCGGGCACAGCCGGTGGGCGACGCACGGGGGGGTGAGCGAGGAGAACGCCCATCCGCATATAGATTGCGCCGGGAACATCGTTCTCGCGCACAACGGTATCATTGAAAACCACCGCCAGCTGAAAGAGGCGTTAAAAACGCGCGGCCACGTGTTTTCTTCGCAGACGGACACGGAAGTATTGGCGCATCTGGTGGAGCATTTTTTTCGGGGTGACGTACAAGAGGCGGTGAGGAGGGCGTTGTGTCTTGTGAAAGGAACATACGGCCTCGTGGTCATTGCAAAACAGGACCCGGGGAAAATTGTCGCCGCCCGCCTTTCCAGCCCCCTCGTGCTCTCGGTCAACGGAAGCGGAGGATTCGTCGCCTCGGACCCCTCGGCAATCGTCTCCCACTCAAAGCGCATGGTGTTTCTTGAAGACCGCGAAATTGCGGTTATCACCGAGAGCGATTTTTTTGTGACGGACCTCGCGAACGCCCCAAAAGAAAAAACGGTTGTGGAGCTTGAATGGAACATTGAGGAGGCGCAGAAAGGAGGTTTTGCGCACTTTATGCACAAAGAGATTCACGAACAGCCAGAAAGCGTCCAGAACGCCATGCGCGGACGGATCCTTGAAACGGAGGGGGATGCAAAACTCGGGGGAATAGAGACGCTGAAAGACCGCGTGAGAGAAATTGAGCGGCTCAACATTATTGCCTGCGGAACGTCGCTGTACGCGGGACTCGTGGGCAGGTATATGCTTGAAGAGTACGCGAAAATCCCGACGCAGGTTGACCTTGCCTCGGAGTTCAGATACCGGAATCCCGTACTGGACGGGCGCACCGCCTCTTTGTTCGTTTCCCAGTCCGGAGAGACGGCCGATACGCTGGGGGCGCTAAGGGAGGTAAAACGCAAGGGCGGGCTAACGCTCGGGATCGTGAACGTGGTCGGCTCCTCTCTGGCGAGAGAGATTGACGCGGGCATATACAACCACGCAGGTCCGGAAATTGGAGTCGCCTCAACAAAGGCCTTTACCTCGCAGATCACGGCATTCGCCCTTCTGACACTGCACCTCGCAAGACAAAAGGGAATGTCTCTCGCCGCCGGCCGGCTCATTGCAAAACACCTGCTGGGCCTTCCCGCGCTCATAGAGCGCGCGCTTTCGCAATCCGAAGCGCTGAAAGCCCTTGCGGAAAAATACGCGTTTGCGAGCAACTTCTTATATATAGGCAGAAAGTACCAGTACCCCGTTGCCCTTGAAGGGGCGCTGAAACTCAAAGAAATTTCGTACGTGCATGCGGAAGGACAGGGGGCCGGGGAGATGAAACACGGACCTATCGCGCTCATAGACAAGACGTTCCCGACGCTCGCCCTCTGTCCGTCAGACAGCGTGTACGAGAAGATGGTTTCCAATATTCAAGAAATCAAGGCGCGAAACGGGCTCGTCATTGCCGTGGCAAGCGAGGGAAACGCTGAGATAGCCGACATTGCCAATGATGTCATATATATTCCAAAAACGCTTGAGATGCTTACTCCAATCGTGAGCGTTATTCCTCTGCAGTTATTCGCCTACCATATGGCCGTACTCAAGGGGCACGACCCCGACAAGCCGAGAAACCTTGCAAAGTCCGTAACCGTTGAATGATTCTCGCATGAAACTCACCGAACACCGGGGCAAGGAGCTTTTGAGAAAGTACGGGATTGAAACTCCCGCTTTTGAGCTGGTGGAGAAACACACAAAGACATGTCTCCTCGCGACTCCTTTTGTGCTTAAGTCCCAGGTTCTTTCGGGAGACAGGATGCAAAAAGGAGGCGTTGTGTTCGTTGAACACGGGGAGGACTTTGAGCGGCAGAAGGAGCTCCTTTTTCAAGTTCCCATCGACGGCGCATTTCCGGAAACGCTTTTGGCGGAAGAAAAAATCACGGGCGCGACAGAGCTCTACCTTGCCTTCTCCTATGACACGGATTCCAGGACTCCCGTTGTTTCCATTGCGCCGCGCGGGGGGTCGGGCGTCGCCTCCGCGAGCAC
>CAZYKY010000048.1:0-3887 GCA_964648405.1 uncultured Candidatus Saccharibacteria bacterium | reverse complement strand
GTGACGCTCGGGCCCAAGGGAAGAAACGCCGTGCTCGACGAAGGGTTCGGGTCCCCAACCATTACGAACGACGGGGTGACCATTGCCAAGAAAATAGAACTTGAAGACAAGGTGGAGAATATAGGCGCCGAGATCGTCAAGGGCGTTGCGTCAAAAGCAAACGACATGGCGGGCGACGGCACCACCACCGCCACCGTGCTTGCGCAGGCGGTCATTGGCGAAGGACTCAAAAACGTTACCGCCGGAGCGAACCCCCTTGCCCTGCGCCGGGGGTTGGAAAAGGCGACCAAGCATGTTGTGGAGCATTTGCGATCGCTTTCAAAACCCGTCTCCACCAAAGAGGAGATGGCGCAGGTCGCAACCATTTCCGCCGAGGACGCGGAGCTCGGCTCCCTGATTGCCGAGGTGATGCAGGAGGTGGGCAAAGACGGGGTGATCACCGTGGAGGAGTCCCAGACATTCGGCATTCAGAAAGAGATTGTGAAAGGATTGCAATTTGATCGCGGGTATATCTCCCCCTACATGATCACCAATTCAGAGCGCATGGAGTCCGTTCTTGAAGACCCCTATGTGCTGGTGACCGACAGAAAGATATCGTCCATTCAGGACATTTTGCCCACGCTTGAGGCGGTCGCAAAGGCGGGCAAAAAAGAACTTGTGATTATTGCCGACGATGTTGACGGGGAGGCGCTCGCGACCCTTGTGGTCAACAAGCTTCGGGGGATATTTCACGCTCTTGCGGTAAAGGCACCCGGGTTCGGAGACCGCAAAAAAGAAATGCTGGAAGACATCGCGACCGTTACGGGGGCGCAGATGATTTCGGAAGACCTCGGGCTCAAGCTCGACAAAATTGAATTGGGGCATCTGGGGTCTGCAAGAAAAGTGGTCGCCAATAAAGAGAACACCATTATTGTGGAAGGAAGGGGCGACAAAGCGAGAATCGACGAGCGCATGGCGCAAATCCGCAATATACTCAAAGAAACCACCTCGGACTTTGACAAAGAAAAACTGCAGGAGCGCCTGGCGAAACTCGCCGGAGGCGTCGCGGTGGTAAAGGTTGGCGCGGCATCGGAAGTGGAACAAAAAGCCCGCCAGCACAAAACCGAAGACGCCCTTGCCGCCACCAAGGCCGCCGTGGAAGAGGGAATCGTGGTGGGGGGAGGTGTCGCGCTCTTGAGAGCGGCAAAAAACCTCGCCTCTCTGAAACTTGAAGACGCGGAGGAACAGCTCGCGGTCAACATTTTGCGCCGCGCGCTGGAAGAGCCCATCCGCCTCATTGCCCAAAACGCGGGCAAAGACGGGGCCGTGATTGCCTCCGAGATTTCAAAGGGAGAGGGGGCGTTCGGGTACAACGCTGCAACGGACGCCTACGAGGATTTGGTGCAGTCGGGCGTTGTAGACCCGACAAAAGTGGTGCGCGTCGCGCTGGAAAACGCAGTTTCAGCCGCCTCCATGCTTTTGACAACCGAGTCCATCGTGGTTGACCTGCCAGAGAAGAAAGACAAGCCGTCCATGCCTTCGCATATGCACGGAATGGGCGAGGACTACTGATTGCCAGTGAACGAACGCGGCCCGTCTGCGCCCCGCCTTGCCGGGGATGGACGGGCCGTTTCGTTTTGCGAAATGTATGGTACACTGGAGGTGTTCGCAATAATAAGCCGTAATATTTTGCGCTATGGATTTTACCTATCTTATTCTCGCGGTGGCGCTGGCAGTCGTGCTGTGGTTTGCGACGGGATACAACCGGCTGGTGGTCTTGCGCAACCGCGTCAAGGAGGCGTTTTCCGATATTGACGTTCAGCTAAAGCGCAGACACGACCTCATTCCCAATCTTGTGGAAACGGTCAAGGGGTACGCCTCCCACGAGCGCGAGCTCTTTGAGAAAGTCACGGAGGCGCGAAGCAGGGCGATGGGCGCCCAGGGTGCTCACGACAGGGCGGTCGCGGAAAACCAGCTTTCCCAGACCCTCAAGTCGCTTTTTGCGGTGTCTGAAAACTATCCCGACCTGAAGGCGTCCGTGAATTTTCTTGAGCTCCAGCGCGAATTGCGGGACACCGAAGACAAAGTTCAGGCGGCCCGCAGGTTCCACAACACAAACGTGCTTGCCCTCAACACGGGCGTCGAGACGTTCCCCTCAAACATTCTGGCCTCGCTGTTTGGATTCGGGAAGGCGGAGTTTTTTGAAGTTGACGAGGCGGAAAACCGCAAAAATCCGCAGGTGAAGTTTTAAGTTGCATGACCCTGTACACCAACGTTGAATCCAATATTCGCAAGACCTGGCTCTACCTCACGGGATTTTTCGTGGTTGTCATCGGCGTTGGCTGGTTCTTTGGCTCGTATCTTCGCAATCCCGATATTCTTGTGTTCGCGGTGGTGTTGAGCATTGCGATGAGCGTGGGGTCGTACTGGTTTTCAGATAAAGTCGTCGTCGCCATGACGGGCGCAAGAGCAGTGTCTAAGCAAGACGCACCCGAGCTCTACCGAATCGTGGAAAACTTGAGCATCACCGCGGGGCTTCCCATGCCCGCCCTCTATATCGTTTCGGACGCCCAGCCCAACGCCTTTGCCACGGGACGGGACCCAAAGCACGCCGCGCTCGCCGTCACCGCGGGACTGCTCGAGCGCCTGGATCGCGCGGAGCTTGAGGGGGTCGTTGCCCACGAGCTCTCGCACATCGGCAACCGCGACATTCTGCTTTCTACCATTGTGGTGGTGCTGGTGGGGATTATCGCGCTGGTTTCCGATTTCTTTTTGAGAATGTCTTTGTGGGGAGGAAGGAGGGACAGGAGGGAGGGGAATGCGGGGGTCATTCTGCTTATCATAGGAATTGCCGCGGCGATTCTTGCCCCTCTGGTCGCTCAGCTCATACAGCTTGGAATATCGAGAAAGCGGGAGTTTTTGGCGGACGCCTCGGGGGCACTGCTCACGCGCTATCCCGACGGATTGGCGAGGGCGCTCGAAAAAATATCCGCCTTTCCCCACTCCATGCGCTCTTCAAGCAACGCGACGGCCCATCTGTTTATCGCCAGCCCTCTTCGGGGCAAAGAATCCGCCTCGTGGATCGCGAAACTCTTCATGACTCATCCCCCCGCCGCGGAGCGCATCGCCGCCCTTCGCAACATGAGCGCGTAAAACCGCAGACCACTATGCATTGTCCCCTCTGCAAAATTTATTTAGGAAAGACCCTGCTCTCGGGGGTTGAGGTGCACTACTGCTCGCGGTGCTACGGTCTGTGGTTTGAAGAAGACGAATTGCAGATGGCAAAAGACGCAAAAGATCGCGACCTTCGTTGGCTCGACATTGACCTGTGGAAAGACATAGCAAAATTCCGTCTCGCCCGCGCCCGAAAGCTCTGCCCGAAAGACCGCCTGCCTTTATACGAAGTGCAATACGGCGATTCCATCGTCAAAGTTGATGTGTGCAACGTGTGTCACGGAATATGGCTCGACCGCGGCGAGTTTAAGCAGATTATTTCATACCTCAAAGAAAAGGCGGATCACGAGGCGCTGTATCACTACGCAAAGAACCTGAAAGAAGAACTCTGGGAAATATTTGAGGGGCCGGAGATTCTCAAGGAGGAGATTTTGGACTTCTTGACCATTGTGAAGCTCTTGCGCTATAAGTTTGCTGTGCACTTTCCGCGGCTGTTTCTCATGATAACCGCAATGCCGCGGTAGGCGCTATACATACGGAGGCGTGCCAGAGAGGCCGAATGGGCGACACTGGAAATGTCGTATATCCGAAAGGGTATCAGAGGTTCGAATCCTCTCGCCTCCGCCAAAACAAATGCCCCATTGAGGGGCATTTTGTTTTGGCGGTGTGTATTGGACGCCGCCTCGGCCGCGCTCGACAAGCTCGCGCGGGGCAAAACCCAAAAATTTCCTATC
>CAZYKY010000047.1:0-4124 GCA_964648405.1 uncultured Candidatus Saccharibacteria bacterium | reverse complement strand
GAACAGTAAATACTTTTGACTTTTGAACCATACTTTTGAATTTTTACTTTTGCCTTTTGAATTATGCTGCTATCCCCGTTTATCACGGCAACTCCGCCTTCGGGCAGTGCGCGCACGATCTCAAGTTTTGTGTCAATGATATTCTCTTGAGAGCCGAATGTCGCCATGTGCTGTTCGTTGATACCGGTCAAAATGCCGATCCGGGGCTGCGCCATGCGGCAAAGCATCGCAATCCCCCCGCGCCTGTACGCCCCCATCTCGCACACGAACACCTCGTGCTCTGGCCTTAATTCTTCAAGAATTGTTTTTGCGATGCCGACTTCAGAGTTTCGGTGTTCTGCCGTTTTGAGCACGTTGAATTGTTGAGAAAGGATATGCGCCAAGAACTCTTTCACGGATGTTTTCCCGTAGCTTCCCGTGATTCCAACGACCTTGAGATTCGGGAATGTCGCCCTTTTTGCGCTCGCCCTTTTCATCATCTTGTTTCTCTGCAACATTGCCACGGGTTCCAGCGCAAATACAACGACTGCAACGACAAACGGGGTAAGAATGTCAACGATAAGAAGGGTGGTGAGCCATCCGTACAGCAGGCCGAGAAGGACAAGCGAGAAGACGGTAAATGCGGATATCCCCGCGAGCGCGACGGTTTTGAGGGTCCACGCGGGACGCTTAAACCGTCCGGCGCGAGCATGCAGTATCGTCCTGAACGCCTGCAGGAAGTATACGGACCACGCAATCGCGAACGCGGCAATTCCGAGCGCGGGATAGGCGGAGAAAAAGAAGAGAAACGAAAACACGACCAGGCAGAGTTTTATGCCGGTCGGAATGTCAAACACGAGGCGCTTCCCCTGATACGTGGAAAAATGGTCGCGCACGCGTCCCCACAAGTACTCTTTGGTCTGCCAGAGATATACCCAGAACAGGATCGTTTTTATCTCATGGATTGCCCAAAACAGGATGATTGAAAAAAGGATGCCGGCGAAAAAAAGAGCGATCATGCAAGCAAAAATGAACGGATGGATTTTGCAAGTTCTCCGGGAATCTCTTTGTGAAGATTATGTCCGGCGTTTTGGAACGTCTGCAGGGAGGCGTTTGGCATGAGGCGGGAGATGCGGACTCCGTGGGCAAGCGGGGTGAGGGCGTCCTTCTCCCCCCAGAGCAGAAGCGTTTGTGTTCTGATTGCGGGAAGGAGGGTTGCGCAGTCCTGACGCACCACCTTTTTAAATACCTCCCGCATAATCCCACGGGCGCGCCCGTAGTCATACCGTCCGATTGCTCTGTACAACGCCCGCCGCACATATTCTTTCGCCCCGTCGGCGGGAATAATGGAAAGGAGCGCGCGCATCATTGTTGCCGCTTTTTGAAGCATCAATTCTTTTCTTCCCGGGGCGGGGCGGAGAGCCGCGGGGGCAACGAGCACAAGGCGCGAAACGAGCTCGGGGCGCAGGGAGGCGAGCATAACCGCCACCTGCCCCCCGAACGAGTGTCCCGCGAGAACGCAAGGAAATATATCTAACGCGCGCCCGAACTTTTCAACGAATGCCGCGTACTCCCCCGCTCCCCACGCCTGCGGAGGAGGAGGTGTTTTGCCAAATCCCGGAAGATCCGGAATTACGACGCGAAACCCCGCGCGGGAAACCTCGTCTGCCACCTTGCTCCACGAATCGGATGAAGAGCCCCACCCATGCAAAAAAAGAATCGGCCTTCCCGACCCCCGTTCGGCGTACGCTACTTGCAATCCGTCAATTATTGTGGTAAAATCTTTTCGGTCCATATTCGCTCCAAAGGAGGTGAGAAGATGAAAGAATTCGGCGGCCCATTTGGGGTCGCTTTCCTGGCGGTCATGCTGACCGTCAGTATATTCGCCGCACTTGCACTGTTAAAGCAGTGCGGCGCCCCCCGATGGAGGGGGGACGATGAGGACTAACCGAAAGGTTGGTCCCTTTTCATATCCGAGCGATCCATATCACTCCCTCGGCTTCATGGTGGGAAACAAAATCACCTCTCTCAAACTGTGGGAGTCCGTCAAAAGAGCCGTGATGCGGTCAATACCCATCCCGAATCCCGCCGTGGGAGGCATGCCGTACTCCAGCGCCTCAATAAAATCAGTGTCCATGCGCTGGGCCTCCTGGAGCCCCTTTCTGAACAGCCCCTCCTGCTCTTCAAACACGGAGCGCTGAAGCAGGGGGTCGTTGAGTTCGGCGTACGCCTTTACAACCTCCCATCCCGCGATCACGAGTTGTATGGTTGCCGCGGTCTCGGGGTGTTCGTCCAAGGGCTTTGCCAACGGGATGAATCCCGACGGATGATGAATGACGAACGTGGGCTGGATGAGTTTTGGCCTGCAGTATTTTTTGTATATCTCGTCAACGATGCGCCACTTGCTGGAACTTTTTTCAACGCGCACGCCGAGCTCCCCCGCTTTTTCAAAAAGCGAGGCCTGATTTGCCGACTCAATGTCAACCTTGGCAAACCGCTTGAGCAGTGTTGCGTATTCCACGCGCTCAAAGGGCTTGGCGCAAGAGATGGTCGTTCCTTCGTATTCAAAACGGTCGCTTTGGTTCACCCGTTGCACCATGCAAGCAAAGAGCTCCTCGATAAGGCCCATCATGTCTTTGTCGTCCGCGTACGCCCAGTAGAACTCAAGCATGGTAAAATCGGGGTTGTGGGAGCGGTCTACTCCCTCGTTGCGAAACACCCTGCCGATCTCGTACACCTTTTCAAATCCTCCCACGATAAGGCGCTTGAGATAGAGCTCGGGGGCGATGCGCAGATAAACATCCATGTCAAAGGCGTTGAGATGGGTGACGAACGGGGCGGCCTCCGCTCCTCCGTACAGCGGCTGCAAAACGGGCGTCTCCACCTCAATAAATCCTTTCTGTTCCAGAAATGACCGGATTGCTCCCACGATGCGCGAGCGCGCTACGAATGTTTGTTTTACGTCTGGGTTAAACAAAAGGTCAAGGTAGCGCCTCCGGTAGCGTTCGTCGATATCTTGAATGCCGTGCCATTTTTCGGGCAGCGGGAGAAGGGACTTTGCGAGCATACGCCACGAAGAGACCTCCAGCGTTTTCTCCCCCTTTTTTGTCGTAAACAATATGCCGCGGAGCTGGAGAATATCGCCCACGTCCACAATGTCAAGAAACGATTGATATTGTTCCTCTCCTATCCTGTCTTGCCTGACGTATATCTGAATCTGCCCGCTTTCTTCTTCTATATTTCCAAATGTCGCTTTTCCGTGTTCTCGCATTTGGCGGAGTCGTCCGGCAATGACGCACTCCGTTTCGCTCGATGAAAGCGCGTCAAAATCGGCGAGCGTCTGCGAGATCGTATGGGTGCGCTTCGGAGTGACGGGGTAGGGAGAAACGCCGGTTTTTTTGAGCCGTGCGAGTTTTTCTACGCGCGCCTTGCGAATTTCGTCTCCCATTGCCATAGCGCTATCCTACGGCATTTTCGGGCGCGGGTCAAAGAGATTGTTACGAAACCGTGCGGATAACGTAGATCTGTTCTCCGTTCGGGGTCTGAACACTCGCCCGATCCCCCACTTTCTTGCCAATGAGGGCGGCGCCAAGGGGCGACTCCACGGATATTTTCTTTTCCAAGGGATTCGCGCTTTCGGAGTCCGTTACCGCGAAACTCAATTCCGTGTCGTTTGTCGCGATGGTAACCGAAGACCCGAGCTGGACGGTATCTCCCGTATGCGTGCTTTCCACTATGGTTGCCACGGCAAGGAGGTCTTCAATTTCGGCGATGCGCTGTTCCATCATGGACTGCTCGTCTTTTGCCGCGGAGTATTCGAAATTTTCACTCAAATCTCCAAACGCAATAGCCCGCCGCAGGCGCTCGGCAACCTCTTTTCGTTTTTCCGTTTTCAGGCGTTCAAGCTCTTCTGTGAGCTTTGAAAAGCCGTCTTGTGTAAGATATTTTTTCATACGCGCTCTAGAACGCCCTGTGGTTATAGCACATCAGTGTTGGCGGGTAAAGTACCAAGAGAGAACATCTTTTGTAATCGGCAAAGATGCTACCTGCCCCTCGAGAACGTTTTCAACGACGGCAACCAATACGATAGTCGGATTCTTATACGGAGCGAACGACACCGTCCAACTGTAAAGGTAATCCTTGCC
>CAZYKY010000046.1:0-4149 GCA_964648405.1 uncultured Candidatus Saccharibacteria bacterium | reverse complement strand
TGTCTCCATGATGTTCTGGGCGACACGCTCCAGCGCATTTTCTGTGATGGTTGTGTTTGGAAATGTCATCGGCTCACCCACGGCAATAGTCACGCATGCGCGGCGGGAAAAAAATCGCCAAAATCCGAGATGCAAAGCCCCTTTGACGCGAACGGGCAGTACGGGCACTCCGGATTGCAAGGCGAGATACGCCACTCCCTTTCTGGGGTTTCGCAGACGCCCATGGGCATGAATCGCTCCCTCGGGAAAAAATCCGACCACTCCGTTATTCCGCAAAATCTCCAGAGGAACCCGCAAGGATTGCTCCATGCCAACTTGTTTAAACAAAGGAAATGTCCCGAACAACCATGCGAACGGCCAAAGGTACCATTGGTAGTAAAACGACGTCTTCACCCCGAAACGAATCGGAAACACGGAATTCGCAAAAGGAAAGATCGCTGAAATCAAGAACGGATCGGGAAACGAAAGATGATTGGAGGCGATAATGAGGGGCCCCTTGAGATATTTTGCCCGTTCCCCGTTTTCAACGCTGTAATGCACGAAAAAACGGAATAATATTTGCCCCGGCAACCAGAAAAAATGAAAGGTAATCTTCGCAATCCAAAACCGTATCCAATATCGCGGGGAATAAAAAAGTCGCTCTAAAGCGACAGTTTGCATTTTATTCGTTTGGACGCCCTCCTCTTGTATGCTCAAGCTTGGCATAGTGCATAATATACCATATTGTTTAGGTTTTGTCAAAACTTCCGCGGCGCATGGTGCGTATCTCCGTGCGGACGGGTTTGAGTATGCGCTCAAAATACGCAATTGCTCTTCGGGGATCCGCCTTCCCGCAGGTAAACACATCAATGGCGGTATAGTCCCGCTCGGGCCATGTGTGCAGGGCAATGTGGGACTCCGAAAGAATAACGGCGCCGGTAATGCCTCGCGGCTCAAACCGATGGATTGCCGTTTGCAAGGGATACGCCCCCGCCTCTTTTGCCGCGCCCAGCAAAAGTTCCGACAGTTCTTTTTCTGTCATAATCTCTTTGGCTCCCCAAAAATCCGCGACCATGTGCGTTCCCGCGTATGCCCGTTGTTGTATACAAGAAACAATATGTTTCGGAGCGCCGTCTTGCAGGGTATCTTTTACCGCCATGCGATTTAAAATATCACAAAATCCCCTCCGCAACAATTTGCGATATATACTTTCTGTGCACTATTCTCTCTTGAGTTTTTTTCTCTCTATCTTCTCCAGTTGCTTGATTTCCTTTTTTATTTCGCTGATATGTCTTTCTGCTGGTAGTTCTTCGGGAGTAACACCACCTATATCTTTGATAGTTTGTCTCACCTTACCACCAACCATAAAATGAGTTTGGAATGCAGGATAATCTCCTTGTACCCTGTCCCTCTTTAACTTTTCGTCAGTTTGAGTAATACGAAATAAGTTAGCTGCTAATTCAGTAGAGCCAGCTCTATCTAACAGCTCTCCCTTCTTTATGCCTTTTTCCCGCTCAATATCTGATAATGGCATGCCATAGAGACCTTTATACCCGGCATCATTGAATAATCCAAATTTAGTTACGCCAACTTGTTTTGCGGTCTTAAAGAGTTTCTTATTATGATCAGATACTTCATTCCGAATAAACAATCTTTTTGAAGTATCCGGCAACTGTTCAAAAATCTCTTGTTTTCTTGTCTGGATGGCAAAATATGTTTGAGCAAAAGCTATCTCGGCTTTGTTTGAATCTCCGTTCTGCGCTATTAAGTAGCAAGCGTACCTATCCAATTTGTAATTTCTTATCTCTCTCACCGTATTTGAGCCTATTTTGACCATTTTCCCTGTTCGGTGAAAATGGTTATCTACATCCTGTCCGCTATTTATACAGGCACGTGCCGCCCGCACAATCACTTCTTCTGCCTTTTCCCATTTTCTATACCCTAAAAGTGGCAGTAACTCACGAGCTTCCCAATACTCAACTCCATTTTCATCAATCTTTTTAATATCCTCAAAATCCCTACGTGGACTTGAGAGTATTATATTATTAGCAGCCATGAACCCATTCTACTTACAAAAAAGAAAAGGGCAAGAGTTCCCACCCCCACTACTTTGATGCTCATTATTATTATTACTCTCGAACAAGGGGACAGGTAGCGCATCGCAATCCTCCCCAAATTTTAGTGGGCTCAGTGAAAGGGATGAGGACTACTTTATATCCCGCATCCTGCAAAATATGAGCAACTTGTCCATTCCGTTCATCCACCACTACCTCCTCCGGAGAAATGATAAAGTAATTCGTGACAAGCGTTTTCTTTGAAGTTTTATCGGCAATTTTAATCAAGTTAAAATGCCGCTCAAGCGTTTTGATCCCCCGTGGTGATATTCCTTCCGGCAACATCATGGCCGTATTGACCCCAACAATATTAAACCGACAGTCCAAGTGAAGCACGCTCTCATCACACTCTACTGGGATACAACAAAACCCTCGCGACTCCACATGATCTTGAAGCTCTTTAAAGGCGGCATTGGTGGTTTGTCTACCAATACCGACAAATACCTTGTTGCCATGCACAAACACATCGCCTCCCTCAATGCTGGGATTCGTCAATTCTACGGTTCGTTCAAAATAATTCTTAAGAAATACTATTCCTTGTTTTTCCAATCGTCGAATTTGGTCGCGGAACACCCCAAAATAAAAAGTATCTCCAACCACGAATCCGGCATCGCGAGTAAAAAATTGAGTCCAGGCATCAGAAACATTTTGCGCATAGATCAATTCCACGCCGCGATCACGAAGCACATCATGAAATCCCGCGAGTTGGGAACAAAGTGCGCCTCGATTCCATATCCCGGACTCGGGATGATATTTCGCCTCCTCCATAAGTTGAAGTGAGTCGTGTTTCTTGAGGAGACGCTTGAGCTCTTTGGGCGCAATCATCGTATTGCCCGCGTGTACGACAACCCGATGCAGGCGTCCATATTCGGACTCAATCTTTACCTGCATTTTTGACGTCTCCATAAAACAGGTGAGGCGCTATGTGTGCGGAGACAATGGAGATGAGGGTGGCAGGGGCGTAGAGGGAGAGGAAGGAGTGGCGGACGGAGGGGACTGGTGAGAAAACGGAGATGGGGGCGCCGGAGATGGGGGCGCCGAAGATGGAGGCGCAGGTTGGGTCGCCTGAACATGACGCTCTTGCATCTGCATGGGAAGGTCGGGGTGGGGGCCGCTTGCTTTGTGCCCCGGGCCGCAATGCGGACACGCCCCTTTGCCCTCCGTATGCCCCATGTACCAGGCAACTGCGCCAACTCCCGCAACTATCAAAAAGATTGTAAATATGGTCATGGTTCCATTTTCAACCACGCGGGGCTTCTCGTCAAGCGCACCGTTAGGTTGTACACGTCTCCCGCCCCCATAATCATCACAACCTCGCCCCCGCGTATCTCGCGCGAAATATACCGCTCAACATCTTTGTATGCCGGTATGTGCACCACGGGATACGAGGACTTCTTTCGCTCGATCGCGGTGGCGAGGGCTTCTGAACCCGCCTTTTCTTTCAATCCCCCGCCCTCTCTTCCGGGCACATCGTACACATCAACAAGAATGAGCCGGTCAACGGGAAGGTTCGCAAGCACGCGCGTAAAATCCTTAAAAAGCAGGTGGGTGCGCTGATACTGGTGGGGCTGGAAGACGAGCCATATTGTTTTCTTTGGCCATTTTTTGCGCGCCGCATCCGCCGTTACGCCGACCTCCGTGGGATGGTGCCCGTAATCGCTTACCAGCGTATACGGCTTTGGCTTTGAGACGCGAAATATCTCAAACCTCCTCCACGCCCCTTTGTACATTCCCAACGATTTGAAACTCACCTCGTCTCCAACGCCCAGCTCCCTCGCGGCGGTCAGCGCGGCAAGCGCGTTTGCAACGTTGTGCTCCCCGGGCACCTTGAGAATCTTGCGCAACATCTCCCCCTCTTTTTGCTTGTTGATTGAATACTCTTGAATTTTACATTGTACTTTTGCCTTTTGCCTTTTGCCTTTTGACATCATTCTTCGCGTATTCTCATCCTCCCCATTGCACACAAGACACCCGTCGCCGGGAAGGCGCGAAATAAATCGCCCGAATGTCCGCACAACATTGGAAAGATTTTTGTAATAATCCAAATGGTCGGCCT
>CAZYKY010000045.1:0-4234 GCA_964648405.1 uncultured Candidatus Saccharibacteria bacterium | reverse complement strand
GGCGACGTTTCGCGAAATTCCCCAGAAAAAGACGCTGACGGTCGTGTCATACGGGCCGGGAAGCGTAAAGAGCGCCACGGGGGGAATCATCTGCCCAAGCGACTGCGCGAAAGAATATGACAAGGGATCCGCGGTAACGCTCACTCCGGTTCCGCAGGCGGGCGCGACATTTCTTGGATGGAAGGGGGCGTGCAAAGGACAGGAGCCCTGCGCGGTGTCGTTGGAGAGGGCGCGGTTTGTCTATGCCCGTTTTCGTCTCGTGAACGCAACATTGTCGGCAGCAAAGAAAGGGTTTGGAACAGTCACGAGCATTCCGGCGGGACTTGTCTGCGGAAATGTCTGTTCCGTGCCCTATCCGACCGATACGGTTGTTACGTTGTACGCAACTCCCCTCAAAGGGCAGACATTTGCAAGGTGGGAGGGTGCGGACGAATGCAAGGGGACGGAGCCGCGGTGTACCGTGCAGATGGGCATAGACCGGTCCGTGACAGCCGTCTTTCTCCCCTCCTCTTCGTTTTGACAGAGAGAGCGTGTCGTGATACGATATGGGTGAAGCGCATTGAACATTATGCAATTATTCACCCACACCATATATGGATTTCAACATTCTCGTACTTGCGGGACTGGGAGGTCTTGGAATTATTATCGGTTACTACGTTCGTCAGTCGGTCGCTCTCAAGCAGGCAGGAACCGTTGAGCAAAAACTGCAGACGCGCATCTCGCAGGTTCAGCGGGAGGCGGAAGAGATTCTAGAGCAGGCAAGGGCGAAGACCAGGGAAATTCTCGCCTCCGCGAAAAAGGAGGAGGACGCTCAGCGTCAAAATTTGCTCAAAACGGAGCAGCTCCTTTTGAAGCGCGAAAATATTCTTGATAAGCGCCTCTCCGACTTTGAGCAGAAAGAGCAGGATCTTCGCAGCAAAGTGGACCGTCTGAGGGAGATTGAAAAAACCATCTCCAATTCCCAGGCGGAGGTTATGAACAAACTTGAAGAAATTTCCTCGTTGAGCAAAGATGAGGCGCAAAAGGAGATTTTTTTAAGAGTGGAAAAAGAATACGAAAAAGACATTCTTGCCCGCATCAAAAAACTTGAGGCGGAGGGGCAGGAGCGGTTTGAAAAGCGGGCGCAAGAAATTGTCTCATACGTGATTCAGCGCACTGCCGTCTCTCAGGCGCAGGAGATTACCACCACCACTGTCTCTCTTCCTTCGGAAGATCTAAAGGGAAAGATAATCGGGAAAGAGGGAAGGAATATCCGTGCGTTGGAGCGTCTGACGGGTGTGGAGATCATTGTGGACGAGACGCCCGAAACCGTGGTGATTTCCGGGTTTGATCCCGTGAGAAGGCATACCGCCAAGATAGTCCTGGAGCGGCTTTTGAAAGACGGGAGGATTCATCCCGCCCGCGTGGAGGAGGAGGTGGCAAAAGCTCAACAAGAAATTGAACAGCAGGTCAAGGAGGCGGGAGAGGCGGCGGTATACGACGTTGGTATTGTCGGATTTGACCCGAAACTCATCCACATCTTGGGTCGCCTGAAGTTTCGGACAAGTTACGGACAGAACGTGCTTATGCACTCCATTGAAGTTGCGCATCTTGCCTCGGCTCTTGCCGCGGAACTTGGGCTGAACGTTTCCGTGGCGAAAAAGGGAGGATTGCTCCACGACATCGGGAAGGCCTTGGATCATCAGGTGGAGGGGTCGCACGTGGAGATCGGAATACGGATTCTTGAAAAGTTCGGGGTGGAGAAAGAGGTGATTGATGCCATGAAGTCGCACCACGAGGATTATCCGTTTGCCTCCATGGAGGCGATTATTGTACAGTCGGCTGACGCGATTTCAGGTGCGCGTCCCGGCGCGAGAAAAGACACCATTGAAAACTATATCAAGCGCATCGGGGAGCTTGAGAACCTCGCCGGAACGTTTGAGGGGGTGGAAAAGGCGTACGCCATTCAGGCGGGAAGGGAGATTCGCGTGTTCGTAAAACCGGAGAGCGTGGACGATATGCAGGCGCAGACCATTGCAAAAAACATCGCAAACCGCATTCAAGACGAGTTGCGCTATCCGGGTGAAATCAAAGTAACACTCATTCGAGAAAACCGGTTCGTGGAATACGCAAGATAATGAGCGGGTGAGGGGAATCTCCGCCAGAGGCGGACTCGCCTCCGGCGAGGAACCCTTTGTTGCGATGAGCGGGTGAGGGGAATCTCCGCCAGAGGCGGACTCGCCTCCGGCGAGGAACCCTTTGTTGCGATGAGCGGGTGAGGGGAATCGAACCCCTGGCTTCAGCTTGGAAAGCTGAGGTATTGCCATTATACGACACCCGCGTCTTGATTGGTCGGGGAGCCGGGAATTGAACCCGATCTACATGCTCCCAAAGCATGCGTACTGCCGTCATACGCCTCCCCGGGCAGGTTTTTCATACCATGTTTTGTCTCGCGCGGTCAATTTGTGCTACTATACGGACATAATGTTTGCAAGATTTTTTCGTCAGCTCAACATCACTCGCCAGTGCCGTTCGTACGGGCTTCCTTTATGGCAGTGTCCGCAATTTTTGTTTGTGGTGATGGGCGTCGTTATTATCATCTCCATTTTTGTCTCGTATGTGCTGGGCAGGCGATACATTGAAGACCCCGTCATAACCATTACGCTCATACTGACAATGAGCGGCATTTTGCTTTCAATCGCGTTCGTTATCACCAACAGTTTTGAACGGCTTGCCCAGGCAAGCAGAATGAAATCGGAGTTTGTAAGCATCGTTTCCCATCAACTGAGGGCGCCTCTTTCCAACCTGCAGTGGGCTCTTGATTTCCTTATGTCGGGGAATACCGATTCTTTCTTAAAGACGCAAGCGAGCTATTTTGAGATTCTCAAAGAAAACACCTCTCGCATGCAGGCGCTTGTCAACGACCTTTTGAAGGTCTCGCGCCTTGAAGATGGAACTCTGCGTCTGGACGCGAAAGATTTTTCTTTTGTCGAACTTGTTGAAAGCGTCAAAAAAGAATTTGAGCCGGCGTGCAAGGCGTCCAACATCCGCTGTGTTGTGCAGGGGGATCCGCGCGTTTCCCATGTGCGCGGAGACGAAGCATACGTCCGGCAGGTCTTGAGCAACTTGATGGATAATGCGGTTCGGTATGCAAAGAAGGAGGATTCCGCGAGCGCCTCTCCTCTTGTCCGACTGATTACCATGCGATACCGCGCCATCGGGCGGAATGTGCGTTTTGAAGTTGAAGACAACGGAGTCGGCATTCCCTCGCACGACCAGAATTCCGTGTTCCAAAAGTTTTTTCGCTCAAGCAACGCTCTGCGCCATGAAACGCACGGAACAGGATTGGGTCTGTATATTGCAAAATCCCTCCTGCGTCGTATGGGAGGGACAATCGGATTTCGCTCAACGGAGGGCGAGGGTTCCGTGTTTTGGTTCACCATACCAGTGCAGTAACATAATTCGTCGTATGAAAAAAATATTGTTCGTTGAAGACGAGAGCGCTCTGCAAAAAACATTGGGGGACGCGCTCATCCGGGAGGGGTATGAGGTTATATCAGCCCTGGACGGCGAGATAGGGCTGCGCCTTGCGGCAGAAAAAATGCCAGACCTCATCCTGCTTGATCTGGTGCTTCCGAAACTCAACGGGTTTGAGGTGCTTGCAGAACTCAAGAAAAATCCTGCGACCGTCTCCATTCCCGTCATTGTGCTGACGAACCTTGAAAATATGGAGGACATTCAGCGCGTTCTTGAACTGGGCGCAAGGACGTATCTGGTGAAGTCAAACTACGCGCTTCGCGACGTGATTGCCAAAATACAACAAGCATGCGCGTAGAACCGGGACAACTTAAAACGTTTTTGCTTGACGCGGGACTTGTCGCTCAAGCGCAGATGAAGGCGGCGGAACAAAAAGCAAAAAAGCAAAAACAGCGCCTGGCGGAGGTCTTGATTGCGGAAGGTGTAATTTCCCACGAACAGCTGATAAAAATGGAGGCGTATATTTTGGGCATTCCATTTGTGAATCTTGAAAACGAAAAGGTTGATTCGGACGTTTTGCGCGTCATTCCCGAGCCCATTGCGCGCGCGCATAACATCGTTGCGTTTCGCAAGACGGACCAAAATTTGGAAGTTGCCATGCTGGATCCCGACGACCTCGGAACGATTGATTTCATCAAAAAAAAATCCAATCTGCGCATCGTTCCCCGGCTTACGACCCCCGAGAGCATGAAGCGCGTTTTGCGCCAATATTCAAAAA
>CAZYKY010000044.1:0-4276 GCA_964648405.1 uncultured Candidatus Saccharibacteria bacterium | reverse complement strand
ATCGATGCGGCATCCGACCAGAAAGCTCTCGCGGACGGCTCAAGGCAGGCAGCAGCAAAGGGCAGCGATGTTCCCTCAAGGGAGCAGGCTGAAAAAATTGTCTCAAAACTGACGATAAACTCGAAGGAGGAGGATGGCATCGCATTCATAGTCCAGGACACAATAGATTCTGAACTGCTTGATGAATTCATTAGAATGGACTACGAGGAAATAAAAAACCACCTTGGCATCAAGACTGAATTTGTCATGCACTTCGAGGATGCAAACGGCAGGATAATCCCCATAGGGGACAGGATGTGTATTGGCAGCAGGGATGTCAAGATAAATGGAGTGGCCTGCGGTTAAATGGCGTAAAAATGAGGATTCTTTCTATTAATAAGGGCCAGGCGGCCATGGAGTTTTTGATGACGTACGGCTGGGCCATACTCGTCGTTCTCGTAGTCATAGGGGCGCTGGCATACTTCGGCGTGCTTTCCCCAGCTACCTTGCTGCCTGAAAAGTGCACATTCCCAGTAAGCATAAGCTGCACAGACCACTCTGTAACACCAACCTATATTGCCGTGGTCCTCCAGAATGGGGCTGGAAAAGACATGATAATCCGAGGGGTTACGGCTACTGGCGACGCCCTTGGCACTAACCAGAACCAATTGAGCCTGTGCTCAACAAAAAGCCCCACAGGAGAAGCCCCTTCACCAACAGATACCTGCCCTGTTTCAACAGGCCTTGGGGTTAACGGCTGCACCAGCCCAACGTTAACGAACGGCGCATCAACGGCAGTTACCCTGAAAAACAGCAAAGGCGCGGATAACCCAACCGAATGCACATTCGTTGACGTAGGAAGGGACAAGAACAGGTATAACGTAACAGTATTCTACAGCTGGCTTGACAGCCCAGGCATCATGCACCAGCTGCCAGGCGAGATGCTGGCCAGAAGACCATAGCGTGTGCCGCTTCCAGTGTTACCATTACCTCAGTTACCTTCGAGACAGCAGCGAAACTATTAAATAGCCTCAGGTGCATTTTTGGCGATGAAACTGTTGTGAAAAAAAGAGGAATTAGAGCAGGCAAAAAAGGGCAATCTGCCAATGAGGCAGCAATGCTGATACTATTCATGACATTTTTCATGATAGTAACACTGGCAGCCGTGTCGGACGAACTGATAGCCGCGAGCGACAACAACTTCAGGAACCTGCTGCTTGACCTCGCTACAGTCATAGAACAGGAAGCAAAAATAGCGCAGGGCTCGGAGAACGGCTATTTCCACAGCTTCACACTACCGCAAACCCTTAACGGCTTACCATACACAGTCGGCATAATAAGCTCGGACTCAATAGGGGGCCAGGCAAACATCACGATAATCTTCGTGGCATCCGCTAACCAAAACATCCAGTTGAATGTAACTAAAGTCCTGCCGAGAGACGTCGGAGGAACAATCACGCTAGGGCCCAACACTGTCAAAAAGGTAAACGGCAAGATAGAAATAGCTTCGTTGGGCGGATTTCCGGTTTCAGTTTCAGACGTCAACCCGGCAACCGGCTCAACCCTGGGTGGCACAGTAGTGTCTGTAACAGGAAGTGACTTCGAACCCACTCCCACAGTCCTGTTTGATGGTACTGCCTCGCCTGGTGTCACTTACATAAGCAGCGGCCAGCTCAACGTCATCACTCCAGCACACCCAATCGGAATTGTTGATGTTACCGTGACAAACCCTTCAGGAGCATCTGGAACGAAAACCGACGCCTTCACATATATTGTCCTACCACCCCCAACAGTCACCAGCTTCTCCCCTGGCATTGGCCCATCCAGCGGCGGCACTGCAGTAACGATAACCGGAACTAACTTCGTTTCAGGCGCTTCCGTTACCTTCGGGGGCGTAGCTTCGCCAAGCGTCACCTTCATCAACAGCAACACACTCCAGGCTAACACGCCATCGGGCCCTGTCGGATTCGCCACAGTAAGCGTAATAAATCCGGACTTGCAGTCAGCCAACGCGCCTTCACAATTCCTGAACAGGGTTTCACCTGTTCCAATCGGGACTGTTTTCGTGACATCACTCACATACAATGGAAATCTCGGCGGCCTGGCAGGGGGCGACAACCGGTGCCAGGCACTCGCTGACGCAGGCAGCTTCGGAGGAACGTGGAGTGCTTGGCTGTCCACCAACACCCCAATCCACGCAAAAGACAGGATAACCGACACACAGTACGCCCTTCTTGACAGTAGGCTGGTAGCGAACAGCAAGGCAGACCTGACAGACGGCTCAATCGCCAATCGAATTGACCTGACCGATAGCGGGGCAGTAATTACCACCCCGAGTGTGTGGACCGGAACAGCATCAACTGGCAACTATGCTGGAGGTTCATCAAACTTCTACTCCTGCGTTAACTGGGGCTCACAGTCTTCATCGCTCTTCGGCAGAACCGGTTCGCCGACAAGCACTACCACATCCTGGACGACAGTGTCATTCGTGCAGTGCAGCAGTGTCCGGCGCCTCTACTGCTTCAGGGTAAGCTAGCCCAAGACGACTCCCTGGTTTTGGCAGGATAATAAACGTTTTTAAACCAAAACATTCCAGCCGTAAAAAAAGAGGCTCAAAAAGATGAAAAGAGGCCAGAATTTTTCAATAGACGCGATAATCGCAGTAGCACTCTTCCTTGTTGCAGCAATACTCCTCTTTTACACGGCAGGGCCGGTGGCAACAGACAAGCAATCCTCTGAGCTGAAAAAAGAATCGAAAAGCATAGCATCCACCTTGAGCTCGGAACAAAACCTCACCGTTGTCTTCATCAAGGGCGCCAAAATAGACGGAGAAAGATTTGCCGCCGCGGCAAACCTCAGCTATGAAACCCTCAAATCCCTTCTCGGCGTGAACTCTGAGTTTTGCATATACCTGGAGGACGAGAAAGGCAACGTGGTGCCAATGGAAGGCAGGGTGGGCATTGGCAGCCCTCTGGCAAACATAAGCGGCCGCGGCTGCAACGCAACAGCAATATCGGGAAGCTAAAAAAAAATGCTCGGCAAAAAACCGGTTTCCGGAAAAAGGGCCCAGTACCTGACACTTGACGCATACATTGCTTCAATGATAGTAGCAATTGGCCTGGTAATAGTCTTCTCATCAAGGGCAAACCAGCCATACACAGCGCAGTCAGAGCTCACGTCAAAGGCCTTTATGGAGTCGCTCTCCCAAGTCAAGCTAGGCGAGCTCAACAACGCATACATAACCAACCTTTCGAAGGCAGGCAACATAACAAGCCTTGACAACACAGTGCTCCAGCAGGCAACGGAGTTTTACCTGACTTCAAGAAGAAGCCAGGCGACAGCGCTACTGAGAAATGTCACCCACGGCCTGGCGCCGCCAACATTCAGCCTTAAAATACTCATCAACAACGATATGCTGTACAACAGAACACTCACGAACGAAAACACAAGCATCGTCCTCGTATCATCGAAAAGGCTGGTGTTCGGCGTGATAAACAGGACGGTTGAATTCTACGGGCCCATTGTAGCGGAGGTCATAGTCTGGCAATGAGAAACGCACTAAGAGAGAAGCGGGGAATCTTCTTCACCTCAATAGCGATACTAATCTCGGCAGTGCTAATCGCGGCATTTTCCTCTCCCGTGAGCGTCACGACAAAAGAGCAAATCCCGCTGACCCAGGCAAAGGCCGATGCGGTCAATGCCCAGGCAAGGGACCTGAAATACAACTACCTTCCGCAATCCCTCTCGCTCGCAAGCTACAGCGCCTTCGCGGCAATGGCCGAATACCTGAGCCAAAGGGGAGAGTACTTCCAAGGCGCGGACGCCACCCTGAAATTCGACACAACCCTCAAGGAAATGATACTGAATGGCACAATGTGCTGCGGCCTCGCCGGCCACCTTGGGTGCGACAGCGACAACCTTGCCGACGTGAATAACCCGTCCATTCACGAAGGAGTTGACCAGTGCATAGGCGGCCAGATAATGGCCAACAAGAACTTCACGAAAAGGCTGCGCGACGTCGAAAACGCGTCCTCCTGGGCTTACAGGATTAACATCACCTTTTTCAGGGACTATAACAACATGGCACTCACCTACTTCCAGGACAATGAGACCGGCCCCTGGATGGTTGGCGTCAACCTTACCGTAAACTACTCAATCACCGCCGGAAGCGTCATGATAAACCTTTCTGAAAACATAACCACGAGATTCAGCATCACGGGGATACAGGACCCACTCTACCTGGTTGAAAGCCAAAGAACAGTGGAAGACGGAACCGCGCTCTATTCAAACGTGTTCA
>CAZYKY010000043.1:0-4280 GCA_964648405.1 uncultured Candidatus Saccharibacteria bacterium | reverse complement strand
AACAATTTCAAGTTTTTCTTTGGCGGCAAATTCTCGCTCTTTGAATTTATAGAAAGAAAAAGCCTCTCGCAGGGATTCGTTTTTGACGAATATGCGAGAGGCCGAAGTTACATTGCCGCGTAGATGCGCTCGACTTCCTCGTCGAGCCATGAGTTGATGACCACCTTGAACTTCTCGATGGTCTCATGCAACTGCGGCATTAATTCCGCCTCGAGTTCCTGTTCCAGCTCGCGGCGATATTTCTCATCGCCTTCAGTGGCCATATCGAGCATCGGCTGAAGGATGACCTTCTTGAACATGTCAACGTCCACGAACTTGTTCGTCGCCTCTTTGGAGAGGGTGACGAATTGCTTTTTGGTGAACATCCGTCGCGTGATCTCGTCGGTCATGCTCTCGAGCGCGAGAAGTTCGGTCGGCAGGATGCCACGCTCGGCCGCGAGGTCGAGCACAGTCGTAGCCCACCGCCAGTACTCCTCGTAGGGATTCTCACGAGACGGTACAACCGCGTGCACCATCTCAGAGATGCGCGAGAATATAACCTTCATGAACCTCTCAAACATCTTGCGCGATTCCGCGTCGAGCTTGTCGCCTTCGATCTCGCTGATCATGGAAGGAGCGAATCGGACGAAGTCTCGGAACGAGAGCAGGGGTGTGGTGCGCCGATTGCGCTTGAGGCGACGAGCGAGCACATCGGAAATCCAGTCCGCGAACCTGTTCTTGATCGCGATGACCTCCGGCCCTTCCTCTTGCACCTCTTTGCCGAGTTCCTGCTGCAGGCTCGCTTGGAGTTTCACCCTCTTGGATTCCTCCATACTGAAACGCGCGAGGAGCAACGCCTTTAGTTCTACCACGGTCAGTGCCTGTTTCTTGGGCATTTTGTGCCCTCCTTTCTTCTGCTGGAAATGTACTGGTTCAATTTTAATCTGAGCACTATGCTCAGATTCCGCTCAAAGATTGCACGCTATACAATAAAAGTCAAGAGACGGCAAGTTGCCGACTATTGATTTTAATTATGTAATATACTACCTTCGAGTCAAATCTAGGCATGGTGCTTAGATGATTGAACCTTGAAAAATGGGGGTGTAAAACATGACACATGGCTGGCCTTCAATCGCCCTTGCGTGCGCCTTTGGCGCTCTCATCGGCACACTAACTGTGCTCGAAATCTCCATGCGGTTTGAGTACGGCTCGTACCTATGGAGCATCGGCGCTCTCGTTGGCGGCATCGCGGCATACGTTGTGATCGACTTCCGACACTTTTGTGCCGGCGTCGCTCACCCCTATCGGCGCACCGTCGCCTGGCGGCCCTACAGCCTCTGGTGGAAAGCGTTGGCAGCAATGTCCGGTGGAATCGCGGTGGCATACTGCTCAATCGTCGGTGTCAGCGGCGCTGTGTTGGCATACGTCAGCGATGCTCCGATGTCGGTTGCTATCGGCACTCTCTACATGATACTGGGCGTTTCTGTGCTTGGCGCTCTTCTTGGCTGGCTGATGACAAGCGAGAGTTCAAATGGCGCAAATGACGCAGCAGACCGCGAACGACGGCTTCGCAACACCATCGAGATGGGATGGAATTACATTCTGTACGGCAATCCGATCGGTGTGGCGCTGGCAGTCTTCTGTGGACTGAAATGGCCTCGCGGTGCGTACTCCGCGCCAGCAATCGCACATGCAGTGCCAGTCACAATTAACGCCATGCGCCATGCAGGGCACACGGTCGCGCAGCTTGTTGTTGGAGTCTTCGTTTACATTCACTCGCAGCGCCGGACGATATGTTTCGTTGACGCAACGATCGGTGCCACGATCGGTTACTTCTTCGGCAGCGCCATCATCGGCGCGGTCGCAGGAGCGCTACTCGGCGTCATCAACTACGAGATTGTTTCCGTATGGTGGCTCCGGCTCGTTCCGGCCTCTCGATGAAGCATCTCCGTACCCGTTTGGTGTAAGCGCCTGGACTTCGGTCTGGGCGCTTTTTCTTTTGAAAGGACATTTTGTACGTTCTTCGCACGCTCAAATTTGTATTCCGTTAAAGAAAAACTTAGAATTGTCAGTGTGCGTGGCGGAGACGCTCATTTTTTGCCCTGCCACATCCGAGCCGCGCAAAGCGCGGCGAGGACAAAATTCCGTTCGAGCTATTTCTAAAATACACCCATTCTACTCAAGATGGAGGCGGTTGCGCATTCCCTCAATGCGCTCTCGTATCAGAGGGTGGTTGGCGAGCGTAACATCCTCCTCAATCAACGCCCGCGCCGCCTCTCTCGCCTCGCTCACCAATTCCTGGTTGGCGAGTTGTTCCATGACAAAGTCGGGCATGCCCCATTGTTTTGTTCCGGCAAAATCCCCCGGGCCCCGGAGCTTCATGTCAATTTCGGCGAGCTCAAACCCGCTCGCGGTTTTTTCAATCGCTTTGAGGCGGCGCGTGGATTCTGCTCCAGATGATGTGCACAAAAAACAGTACGATTGGTGCTCCCCCCTTCCCACCCTTCCCCTGAACTGGTGGAGCTGGGCAAGCCCGAAATACTCCGCCCCCTCAATAAGCATCACGGTGGCGTTCGGAATGTCCACGCCAACCTCCACAACGGATGTGGAGACCAATATTTGAACTTTCCCGCGCTTGAACTCTTTCATGACGCGCTCTTTCTCTTTGGAGGGAAGTTTCCCGTGAAGGATGCCGATGCTGAATGTTGGGAAGACGGATGTTGAAAGTTTTTTGTATTCTTCTTTCACGGTGGCCGCCTCGCTCCACCGCTGTGATTTTTGGGAGGGGTCTGAGGGGTCGATGCGCGGGCAGACGACAAACACTTGCCGTCCTTCAAGCACCTGCGAGCGCATAAAAGCATACGTCCGTTCCCGTTGGGTTGGGGAGACGACGCGCGTGACGATATTTTTTCTTCCCTTGGGAAATTCTTTGATGAGCGAGAGGTCGAGGTCTCCATATATGGTCATTGCGAGCGTGCGGGGAATGGGCGTTGCGGTCATAGAGAGCAGGTGCGGGATGAGCCCGGGTTTTCGCAGGAGGGCCGCCCTCTGCTCCACGCCAAAGCGGTGCTGTTCGTCCACGACAATCAATCCGAGATGTTCAAAACGCACCGTTTTTTGAATCAGCGAATGCGTGCCGATGAGAATGGGAATTGACCCGTCCGCGGTCTTTTTGAGAAGTTTCTCTCGGGAAATTTCAATGACCTCGCGGGGAAGTTTGTGCGAAATGAATCGGTCGGCGCTTCCCGTAAGAAGGCCTATGTCAACCTTGAAGGGGCGCAAAAGCTCGGCAACGGTTTTGAAGTGCTGGTGGGCGAGAATCTCCGTGGGAGAGAGAATCGCCGCCTGATATCCCGCCTTCATCGCCGAGAGGGCGGCTATGGCAGCAACCACGGTTTTTCCGGATCCCACATCGCCCTGCAAGAGGCGGTTCATGGGGCGGGGCTTCTCCATGTCTTTGAGAATGTGCCAGGCGGCCCTTCTCTGGTCGTCCGTGAGGTGGAAAGGAAGAGCCGATGTGAATTTTTGAATGTGCTCCGTGACAAAGGGAATCGCGGGCGCCTTTATGCGCGCAAGTTTTTTTCGCTCGGTTTGGATGAACAAAAGAATATAAAACAACTCCTCAAAAGCAAACCTCCTGCGCGCCGCGGCCGCTTCTTTCAGAGAAGAAGGAAAGTGAATGGCGTTGAGCGCCTTGCGCAGGGGGAGAAAGCCGCGCGCTTCGGCGAATTCTTTCGGCAATGCGTCGTGCGCCGCGTCCTCAAGTCCGAGAAAGACGGAGTGTACCAGCGAGCGGAAAAATCGGGAGGTAACGCCCGATGTCTCTTCGTATATGGGAACAAGGCGTCCGGTATGCACAAGATCGTGCCGGGCGTGCTCGTCGGTTTTTTCAAGCGAGGGATTGGAAAGGTAGGGGCCGCGCTTGTCTACGGCGAGTTTTCCCGCAAGAAACACCTCCTGGCCGACGGGCAGGGATGTTGCGAGATACGGCTGGTTAAACCAGACAACTTTTATCGCTCCGCTCTCGTCCTGCACAAGCGCGGTCGTCATGGCCATCCGCCGTCTGAATGTTCTTGAGGCGGTGATCTCTTTAACGATTCCTTTCACGCAGTACTCTCCTCCTTCTTTGAGTTCTCCAATGGGCGTGATGCGTGACCAATCCTCGTACCGTCTGGGAAAGCGGAACACAATATCCCTGGCGGTGAAGACGCCCATTGCTCTGAACCGTTTTTGAAACACCGGCCCGATCCCGGGGATTTTCGCGATGGGCGTAGAAAGAGTCATATGCCGCGATGTGTCCT
>CAZYKY010000042.1:0-4362 GCA_964648405.1 uncultured Candidatus Saccharibacteria bacterium | reverse complement strand
TATCCCCACTCGTTGTCGTACCATGATAAGACCTTGACGAGATCCCCGTCAACCACGCGCGTGAAATTAAGGTCGACGATTGCTCCGTAGGGTTCCCGAATAATGTCGGAAGATACGAGCTGTTCTTCCGTTACCTTGAGAATTCCTTTCCACCGGGGGGATTTTGAGGCCTTGGCAAGAATCGCGTTGACCTCTTGTACGGTGGTTTTTCGTTTTGAGACAAACGTAATGTCGGCGACGGATCCGACCAGCACCGGCACGCGGAGGGCAATGCCGTCGAATTTCCCCGCGAGTGATTGTATCGCGCGCGTTACGGCAACCGCCGCTCCGGTGCTTGAAGGAACAATGTTGACGCCCCCCGCCCTTCCCCGCCTGAAGTCCTTGCCTTTGGCCGGGCCGTCAACGATATTTTGCGTTGCCGTATATCCATGCACCGTGTTAAGTATGGCTTTTGCAATCCCCAGCTCCTCGTCCAGAATTTGAATGACGGGCGAGGCCGCGTTTGTTGTGCAGGAACCGTTGGAAGTGAGGCGGCACGCCTTCGCGTCTTTTTCATTGACCCCTACGAGTATGGTTTTGGAGTCGCCGCCGTCTTCGTCTTTGGCGGGGGCCGTAATGACGACCCTTTTTGCCCCCGCCTCCAGATGCACCCGGGCCTTTTCGTAGGACTCAAACATTCCCGTCGCCTCCACGACAATGTCAACATTCAGTTTTTTCCATGGAAGTTTCGCGGGGTCTTTCTCTTGGAACACCAAAATCTTTTTCGATTCTGCCCCGTTGATCAAAAGCGTATGAGAATCGCCTACCGACGCCGTTCCTTTGAATGCTCCATACGTGGAGTCGTGGGAATAGAGATAGGCGAGATTTTCCAAGTCCCCAAGGTCGTTTATCGCCACGACATTGAGCGTTGGATGTTCCAGCGCTTGCGCGAGAAATAAGCGGCCGATGCGTCCAAACCCGTTTAGCGCGATTGTGGTCATAGGCGATGTTCTTCTGCGATAAATTTTTTAATCATGGGGCCGTACTCTCCGTGCGCGAGCGAGGCCTCAATGTTTGCATAGAGCCATTCTTGCTGGTTGGCGCACATAAAGCGCCGTCCCGCACACTCGTATCCGTAGAGAAGTTTTCCATCTTTGAGCATTTCGTGGATGACTTTGGCGATCGTATTTTCTTCTTTCAGATTGAGTGACGACTTTTTTTGATATTCGAAGAAATCCGAAGTGAAAATCATGCGGCCGGTCGTGATAAGCGCGGAGGCCTGCTGGCGCAAGAGAGGATTCTCATGAATCTCTTTGATTTTATGGAGGCGCGCTGCGATTTTTTCGCACGTAACAACATTTGACTCTTTTGCCTGTTCTCTGCGGACTTCCGCGAGGCCGAGGATGGGGTGTTGGGATGTTTTAAACGCTTGCACAAGCTGGGCGGTATGCGATGGCGTTGCAAACGAGTATTCCGGAAGCGCGACGAGAAAGGCGTCTTCTCCGGCAAATTTTCTCCCCTGCGCAAGCGCGTGTCCCCCACTCTGGTGCTTGTCTGCAACCACGGAAATATTCATTTCTTCCAGAAGCGCCCGAAGATTTTGGAGGGCCTGAGCGGTCTCTTGCTCGTGGCCGGTCGCAAGCTCGCGCTCTGCCGCGGGATCTTCTTGGATGTACCGCGAAAGAAGTTCTTTGTGAGTCGGGTGTGCGACCAGAAGCGCCGAGGTGATGCCAGCCCCTCTGAGTTCTTCAAGAATATAGTGGAGGAATGGCAGGGTTGCCAACGGAAAGAGGGCTGGAGGAATGACCTTTGAAAGAGGCGCGAAACGTCCTCCGGGGTCCGTCAGGGGGATGATTGCCTTGGTGAGTTCTGCCATACGACTTATGAGAGGGGTTTGTTGCGCAGGAAGGCGGGTATATCCCACTGCTTCTCGCGCTCTTCCAACTCCCGTATTTCTTCGTCTACCGCTTTTTTGACATCAAGGCCGCTTCTGCGAATCTTGCCGTGGTCTTTGTTTTTGGCAAACTCAATCGTTGTCTGCCCGGGGTACTCTTCTTCCGGTTGTCCGGAGGATTCTGCGCGGGCAAGAGTTGCTTTTTTGCGGCGGGCTTTGGAATGTGCCTTGCGCGCGGGTTTTTGCGCGAGCGGGCGTTCCTGTGCAAGAGCATGTGCCGTGTATCCCTGGCATCCCGTGGCAAACAGGGTTACCCTGACGGCTCCCTTGAATCTCGGGTCGAAAGAGATGCCGAATATGATGCGCGCCTTGGCGGTGTGCTCTGAAATGAGGCGGCTTATTTCGGCGACCTCCTGCATTTTCAGATCTCTGTCCGAAGTGATGTTGAACAGCACGCGGTCCGCCCCCGCAATGCCGTGGGAAGACAGAGGATTTGCCAGCACGGATCGCGCGGCTTCCGATGCTCTGGATGTCCCGCCGGTCCGGGCGCTGTGCAAAAATGCGAGGCGCCCCCTCCCCTCCAGCACGGCGCGCACGTCCGCAAAATCAATATTGATGAGCCCGGGCAGAAAAAGCGTCTCAATGAACCCTTCGAGCGTTGCGGCGAGGCGCTTGTTCACGAGCGACAGAGCTTCTTTGAGCGGGGTCTTTTTGTCTATGATGCCGAAGATGCGCTCGTTGGGTATGACAATGTATGCGTTGAGCAGGGGGGATATTCTCTGGAGGGCGGCCTCGGCGATCTGTCTGCGCTTCTCCCCCTCAAAGGCGAAGGGCATCGTAAAAATGCCGATGGTGAGATTCTTGAGTTCTTTGGCAACGTCTGCAAATACGGATACCGCTCCCGATCCCGTCCCTCCTCCGAGCGTCGCCACGAATACGCAAATGTCCTGCCCCTCGAGTATCTTCTTTATTTTTTCTTTTTCGGCTGCCGCCGCCTTTTCCCCGAGTTCCGCGGACATCCCGCATCCCAACCCCTGGGTGAGTTCTGCCCCGAAGGCGAACGTCTTTAGTGTTTTTGAAACGTGTTTTAACGCCTGCATGTCCGTGTTTGCGGCAATAAAATCCGCCTTTGTCACGCGCTGGGCTATTTCCGCAACAATGTTCCCCCCTCCTCCGCCAACGCCAACAACTCGCATTTTCGTTTTATGCACTCCGTCGAGAATAATCGCGTCCTGCGCCGCCGTCTGGGCGGGCGAAAGGGTCTGTTGAGAGGCGGCAGACATCTTTTTGAGGGGTTTCTTTTTCGTTCGCGCCGTCTTTCCCGGCTTTTTCCTGGCGGGTTTCATTACTCCAGTGTATGGAAGAACCCCCCAAATGTCAACATAAAAAACGCGCCCTACTCCCCCATAATTACTCTGTAATTTTTTTTTGGGGGGGGAGTAGGGCGCACATGGGGGGAGGATGGGCAGGAACCTCCTTTCTGGGAGTTTTGAACCTAACTATTTTTACGATATTGCTGTCTTTCTGTCAATTCAACGGAAACAGGAGATCAATCTTGCTGGCCATGATAAAATCGTTTTGAGACAGCCCGCCAATGGCGTGCGTGGAGAGGCGTATCTTTACTTGATTGTACCGGATAGTGAGGTCGGGATGGTGTCCCTCTTGCTCGGCAAGCTCCGCCACCTTATTTACAAACGATATGGCTTGGGGAAAGTTTTCAAACACAAACACGCGTAAAATCTCCCTCCCCTCTCCCGTAGTGTCTTGCTCAAAAGGAGGGCGGATACTCCACTCTCCGTGAAGTAGGAGGAGGAGTTCTTGGGCCTCCTCTCTGCTAAGAGGAGGCGTTCCTCCCTCGCACGGAACACACTTTTTGTTGGCGATGTTCCGTTCTTGCATATCCATTTTCGTTAGCGGGGTTTGCGGGTTTTATATTTTGAGAGTTCGCGCTTGAGGCGGTCTTTCATCTGCATGATCGCCCCAAACACGGTGTTTGCTATTCCCTCCGCCCTGATCGACTGGCTTTTAAGTTTTATCTGGGCTTCCGCGCGGTAGACCTCGCCCTTCTTGTGGTGGCGGGTGGTGCGCCCGATCTCAATCCACCCCGACACCACTCCCCCAATCTTTCCGAGCAACTCTTCCATTTTCTCCATGCGCCGGGACAAAAAACTTGCGACTGATTCGCTCATTTTGAAGTTTGTCGTTTTAAAAGGAAGTTTCATAGAATGAGTTTGCGCATGAAATTTTTATCGTACCTCTGATCCGGGCGGAACATCGCGATCAGGGCGCAAAAGCACCGGCCCCTCGTCGTCCGCCGCCAAGAGCATTCCTTGGCTTTCAAGACCCATTAGCGACCTTGGTTCAAGGTTCGCAACGATAACAATCTGCCGTCCGACAAGTTCTTCGGGCCCATAGTGCTTTCCGATACCCGCGAGAATCTGGCGGCGTTCCTGTCCAAGGTCAATCTGGAGTTTTACGAGCTTGTCCGA
>CAZYKY010000041.1:0-4471 GCA_964648405.1 uncultured Candidatus Saccharibacteria bacterium | reverse complement strand
CCCATGACACCCGCTTGTATGCTTTTTTGCAGGGACTCCCCGCCAAGCGTCGCGCCGATACTCTGCTGGGACACTAGCGCAATGGGCAGGGGCAGAGCGCCGGCGTTCAAGTCGCGGGCAACGCGGGAGGCCTCTTCGTATGTAAAGCTCCCCGTAATCTGCGCCCTTCCACCCTCAATTTTCCCCTGCACAATGGGGGCCTGCAGGTACTGGCCGTCCAGATAGATTGCAATGGGCCTGCCCACGAGACGCCCCGTGAGCTCCGCAAATATGTCTGCACCCTCTTCGTTGAACTGCAGAGAGATGACGGGTTTTTGAAATTGGTCAAATTCCACTCCCGCTTTTTTCAGGTACCTACCCGTAAGCTGGGTCGCCTGAAACGGGTCTTCAAGCGTCCCTTCCTGCTGTTCAAACACCATTTCGTTGCGGACTACGATCGCCTGATAATCCTCTCGGGGCTCCCGAAACTCAAGGTACGGGGTCTGGCCAATGAGACGGATCGCCTCGTTTGGGTCTTTGATGCCCGCCAATTCCACCACGAGACGGCGCGTCTGCCCGTTTCCTTCGGTTTGTATGGTTGGCTCCGTCACCCCGAACAGGTTGACCCTGCGCTCAATGACATCGCGCAGGCCCTGCATGGCAGAGTCCTGCTCTGCGGAAATAATCGCCGAAAGGTCCGCATCGTATAACAATTGAATGCCTCCTTGAACATCAAGTCCGAGTTGAAAGGGCACAACGGGAACCGTCGGCAGGGCGGGAACATAGCGAGTCCACGCGGCGCCCGCCTTGTACGCGTTCCAGCGTTCAATAGGTTTATTTGCAATGTTGGGAAGGTGAAACAGCCCAACAACTATCCCGATACACACGATCAAAGCGACGGTCGTCTTGGTATTTCGTGCGTTCATATGTTGGGATACGCTACCACGTTTACCGCCGCGAGTAAAGGAGATGCGCTAGGCAACCGAGGCCATTTTCTTGATCCGTTCCGCCTCCGCTTCCACCAAAGGGCCCTCATACTCTCCACCATGTGCGGAAGAGCCCTCGTAGCTTGGCTGTTTATGGTCAAGATGCAGAGATACGGAGGCCGCACGGTCTTTTTCGGACACTTTACAATAGACGTGAAACCTCGGATAGCGCATTCCCGCCAGCGGGCGCACCGCTCCTATCTCGCCCGTGCGCTCGTCAACTCTCTCGGGACTGTACCCCCACAAGCGCAGAGCGGTCAGCATGGTATCGTTTCCAATTCCAACTTCAAACCTCATACCTTTGAGATAAGTCGGGGGACAGACCTCCGACTATTTACAAAACAGCGCAATTGTTTCCGCCACCTCTTCCAATATGCCGTCAATGCACTCATACATCCTCGCTTCGTCTTTGTTCACCCAGACATAATCGGTAAACGCTCCTTTTTCCAGAACAACTTCCCCGCTCGCGTACCGTGTCGCGAATTTCACAAGAACAACAGGGATACCGTCCGGCCTCACAAATGCGACGCTATTAATATACTTCAAATCTTGCTCTATCTCAATGCCCGCCTCTTCTTTTACTTCCCTTGCCAGCAAATCCTCCACTGCATTCTCAAAATCAAGAACATTTCCATTCAATCTGGTAGGTTTTGCAATGTCCAACTGCGACCACTCAAGCTTCCCCCCGGGAACACAATACTTTCCCGGATGCACTTTTTCCGTATCGCTTCTTTTCAAGAGAAGACATCTTCCGTCACTTTCGCGGTATACCACGACATTTGCAACAAAGTAGAACAGCTTGTCTTCTCTGGCGTTTTGCAAACTGATTTTTTTCGCCGGCATAAAAAATAGGAGAATATCACCGGGCTGACCACAAAGATGTATCGTGCAACAACTCCTTCAGATACATATCAAGATCGGTCAAACCGATAATTTCGTCTCGCGTATACCATTCATACGCGTCGTGTTCTGCCGTATCCAGCGCAATCTCACCCACGGCTTCTCCTACGTATGTTAGCCTGACAACGTGGCGATTCTTGCTCCGCAGGATGTCTTGCGCCCCGACCAATCTTGGCGTGGCGACAATGTTCAACGCCGTTTCTTCTTGAACCTCACGCTGTAAATTCTCAAACAACGTCTTGCCGGGATTGATCCTTCCTCCGACAATATCCCATCGCCCTTCCACCTCCGGATATTTTTCAAGCGAACGGCGGAGCAATAGATACTTCCCGTCTTTGTTTCGCAAAAGAACCTTCACTCCCACTTGCAGAATTATATCATGTTCCATTATTTTCCCTTAACTTCCTCTAATTTTTGTTCAAGGATACAATCGGACTCCCCAAAAAGAAATTTTCCTTTGAATTTCTTTCCGCTCAAGAATAATGGCATCCAGTGTATATCGTCGGGCCACATGTCTTTGAATGGGATCTCATCAACATGGAACCATTGCGGTTTCATTTCTTCACTTTCGGTCGGTTCTCCTGAAAAATTGTCTGATTTGAAAATATGAACTTGCAAGATTTCAGAATTCCCCCTGAACTCAAAATCTATAATTCCAACCTTATCCAGATTTTCCACTTCTATCCCCGCCTCTTCTTTTACTTCCCTCGCGGCCGCGTCTTCAATCGTTTCCCCGTCAGAAACCTTGCCTCCAAATCCGTTCCACCTTCCCCGCCCAAACCCCTTCTTCTTCATTCCAAGCAATACCATCGGATGCTGGTGAATGATACAGAGCGTCAAAATTTTCTTCCGCTCATGTTCCATGGCACTTTTTGTATTTCTTTCCCGATCCGCAGGGGCAGGGATCGTTTCTTCCGACTTTTGAAAATTGCGGAGACGGCGCGGGATCCGCAAGAGCGGGCCGCTCCTGCACACTTGCAACTCCCTGAACGTGCAAAAGGGCGTCGGCAACAAGACGGTCAATGTTCAAAAGAAACTCCCTGAATATGCGATGCCCCTCGTTTTTATACTCCACCAGAGGATCCCGCTGGCCGTAAGCGCGCAGACGCACGGAATCGCGCAGTTCTTCCATGGTTTCCAGATGATCCACCCACAGGGCGTCTATTGTCCGGAGAGCAATCTCTTGCGCCGCCCCCGCCATGATTTCCCCGCCCACCTCGCGCTCTTTCTCCTCGTACTCTTTTGTAGATACCCCCGCGCGCTCAATAATTCCAAGGGCAAGTGAGCGCAGGTCTCCGCCCGCGGACTTTTCCAGTATCTCTTTGCGCTTTCGGTACACAACCTCGCGATGCTTGTTGAGCACATTGTCATATTCCAGCACATGTTTTCTCGCGTCAAAATGGAATCCTTCTATCTTCCCCTGCGCCGCCTCAATGGCCCGCGAGATCAGCGGCGACTCAATCGCCTCGTCCTCCGGAAACTTCAACGTCTCCATGAGTCCCTTGATGCGCTCACCCCCGAACACCCGAATCACATCGTCGTCCAGGGAGACGAAAAACTGCGAGCTCCCGGGATCTCCCTGCCTGCCCGACCTTCCGCGCAACTGGTTGTCAATGCGCCGCGCCTCGTGGCGCTCGGTTCCGATCACGTGGAGCCCTCCGGCGCTTTTCACATATTCCGCCTCGGCAGGATCCGTTGGAGTTCCCCCGAGCACAATGTCCACTCCGCGCCCCGCCATGTTGGTTGCGACGGTTACTGCCCCCTTTCTTCCCGCCTGCGCAATGATCGCCCCCTCGCGTTCGTGGTTCTTTGCGTTGAGCACCTCGTGGGCAACGCCCTCTTGAGAGAGCATTGAGCTCAACGCCTCGTTCTTCGTGATGGAAACCGTGCCCACAAGAACGGGTTGCCCCGTCGCGTGCCGTTCCCGTATCGCGTTTACCACGGCGCGAAACTTTGCCTCTTCGGTTTTGTACACCCGGTCGGGAAGATCTTTTCTTGCCATGGGTTTGTTGGTGGGAATCGTCACCACATCAAGCCCATACACGGCATGAAACTCCTCGGCGGAAGTTGCCGCGGTTCCCGTCATTCCGGCAAGTTTCGAGTACATGCGAAAATAGTTCTGGAAAGTAATGGAAGCAAGAGTGATGGATTCGTCCTGCACCCTCACATCCTCTTTTGCCTCAATGGCCTGATGCAGTCCGCCCGAGTACCGGCGCCCCGGAAGGAGGCGGCCCGTAAATTCGTCAATAATGATAATCTCGTCGTTCCTGACGACATAATCCTTGTCTTTCGCAAACAGCACCTCGGCCTTCAGGGACTGCTCCAAGTGGTGCAGGTAATGAGTCCCCTTTTCTTGATAAATGTCTTTCACCCCGAGCATGCGCTCAATCGCGTTGATCCCCTCTTCCGTCAGGGTGACGGCGCGCATTTTTTCGTCTACCTCATAGTCCTTGCCTTTTGCGAGACGGGGAATCAAACGTGCAAACTCCCGGTAGCGGTGGGAGCTCTCCTGATCGGGAGCGGAAATGATTAAGGGGGTTCTCGCCTCGTCAATCAAAATGGAGTCAACCTCGTCAACAATGGCGTAGCGGTGTCCCCTCTGAACC
>CAZYKY010000040.1:0-4568 GCA_964648405.1 uncultured Candidatus Saccharibacteria bacterium | reverse complement strand
TTTTTTTGGTGGGCACTACAGGGATTGAACCTGTGGCCTTCGCAATGTGAATGCGACGCTCTACCACTGAGCTAAGTGCCCCTTTTGGCAATGGAATGGTATCGTATTTTTCAAATTTTGGAAAGGTCTGATATAATCAACGAATTGCTTCATGCGGGTATTTGAATTTCATCTTAATCAAAAAAACAAGAAGGACAGCGTTTTTAAGGCATACGCGTTTGAGCCGAAAAAATCGGAAGACAAGCGCAAAGGAAATCTGTATGTCGTTGGGGAGCTCGCTCACGGCACTTCGCGCAACGCCCGCCTCCTTGAGACAATCTCCTCCCTGCTCAAAGAAGAATACTACTCCCCAAAGGCGCCAAAAGGGGCGACGCAAGAAACGCTCCTGAAAAACGCGGTGAAAGCGCTCAATCTTTTTTTGGAAGGCGAAGAGAAAAAGGGAAACATTGAGTGGCTCGGCAACCTGCACCTCGCCATATGGTGCTGTTCGGCGACGGGGGGCAACTCCTACTACTTTCACTCAACGAAATCGGGAGGGATCACCCTTCTGCTCTTCAGGGGGAAAACTCTGGTGAATCTGGGCAGGAGCATTGAGCAATCCCACCAAACGATGAATCCCGTGAAGGTCTTTGGCAATATCGCCTCCGGGCGAGTCCTTCCTGCCGATAGGATTGTCGTGGCGACAAAAGACCTCGCGGAAGTCCTGCTCAAAGAAAAGCTTCTTGAACGGCTCGCCGAATATGCGGGAGAAAAACAGTTTGCAGCGTTGTTCAAAGAGAAAGAAAAAATGTTTTCAAAGACGGCGGGTCTGCTTTTCTTTGTTATTGTGGAGGAGCCACGCTATCAGGCGAAAGTTCAAAAACAGCAAGAAGCCCAAGCGGTAGACCGTTCGTTCAAAAAAATCCTTCTGCCGAATTTTTCCATGCCAAAATTTCCCATGCTTACGGTTTCCCGATATTCTTTCCCTCTGGGACATGTCGTAACCGTTGGCCTTTTTGTCGCCCTAATGGGAGTTGGACTCTTCTTTTTTCGCGGGGAGCAGATTCGTTCGTCCAAAGAGATGGATTTGGCGTTAGAAAGCGTTCAAACGCTGGAGGGGCAGGCAAGGACGGCTCTGGAGCGCAAAGACGAAAAGGGGGCCATGCTCTTGCTTAAAAAAGCGAGGAGCATTATTGACCCCTATGTTAAACCTCCCTCGGCGGCGGAAGATTTTCTTGTCGTTCAGAAACGGCTGGAAGAAAAACTTTTTTCCCTGAACAATGTGAAGACGATAGTGGAGCCGGAAGTGTTGTTTACCTTCAACAAAGAGGAAACGAATCTTATTCCCCAGCGCCTGTTGTTATCCTCGGGGCGTCTCTACGCGTTCAATCCGTTTTTCAACCAGATATACTCCATTGATAGCGTCTCTGGCACGGGAAAGGCGCTTCAGTCGCAACGCGCTCTGAAGCGAGGGGGGGCAATGTCGGGCGTTCCCGTTTTTTTTGCGGATCCCAATATTCTTGTGGCGCTCGCACCCGATGGGTCGTTCAAAGAAATGCTCCTGCCTCTGCCTTCCGCGGATTTTCAGGCCGACGCGCTAGAGGCGTTTCAGAACAACGCATACTTTCTTGACGGCCGCTCCGGGCAAATTGTCCAGTATGCAAAGGCGTTTTCGGGAGAGTCGTTTCCCGTGTTTTGGATTGATCCAAAGTCGGACAAGAACGTAAAAGACGCAAAGGCCCTCGCAATTGACGGAAATCTCTGGGCGCTGTTTCGGTCGGGGGAGGTGCAGAGATATTTTAAAGGGTTGTACCAGGAGAGTATTGTCCCCGTGGTGTTTCCCTCCATAAAAGAGGCGACACAAATAAAAACATCTCCCGCGATTTCGGCTCTCTATATTCTTGACGCTTCCCATGCGCGCGTCATTGCGCTCTCTAAGTTTGGCGATCTGATTGCGCAGTACACGAGTCCGAAGTTTGACAACCTTCTCGATATTGCGGTTTCAGAAGACGGCTCGACGCTCTATCTTCTGAACGGATTCACCATATACGAGATAGACCTATTTTAATTCCGCTTTTGCTCCAGCGGTTTCAAGTTTCTTTTTGAGCTCCTCGGCCTCCTCTTTCTTTGCGCCTTCTTTTACAACTTGGGGGGCCGCGATTGCCGCGTCAACAAGATCTTTCGCCTCTTTCAACCCCTTTCCCGTTGCGTCGCGCACAACCTTGATGACTTCGATTTTTTGCTCGCCGATCGAGGAGAGCACCACGTTGAACGACGTTTTTTCTTCGGCGGGTTCCGCCGCTCCTGCCGCGGGTCCCGCGGCGATTGCCATGACGGGAGCCGCAGACGATACTCCCCACTTTTCTTCAAGCACTTTGACAAGCTCGGACACCTGCAAAAGCGTGAGTCCCTCAAGGGACTGCACGATTTCTTTGAACTCGACGGGAACCTTCACGGTTTCTTTTTCTGATTCTGACATGTGTGAATATATTATTTGCTATGTTCTGACTTTGCCCGCAAGACGATGAGAAGACCTTTGACGTTTTGATTGAGTATGTTCACAATTCGGGATGTCGGGGCAGAGATGGTTCTCAGCAGTATTGCGAGCATCTCGTCTTTTGACGGAAGCTGGGCGATGGCGAGCATTGACTCTTTGCTTTGAAACGCCCTCTCAAAATATCCTCCCAGCACCTTGAGCTTCAGGTTTGTTTTGGCAAACACGCTCGTCTGCTTGATGGGGGCAATGGGATCTTCAAGCCCGACAACCGCCGCCATTTGTCCCTCAAAGTCCTTGAGCGTGTGCTCTATCCCCTTCTCCATGAGCGCTTTTCTGAAGAGCGTTTTTTTCACAATGGCGAGCTTTGCGCCCACGCTCCGGAGCTGTGCCCGGAACACCTCAAGTTCTTTCACGGTCATTCCCTTGACATCAATAAACTCCATTGACTTCTGGCGGTTGACCAGATCGGCAAGCGTCTGAATGATTGTTTGTTTTTGTTCTTTTGTTTTTGGCATACGATGCAAATAAAAAATCTGCGATGGACGCAGACGGGAGCGTGGCAACGCGCAGGCGTTGCGGGGCATCCTCGGCAGGGTATTTCATTGCCCGCCTCGCGGCTGGCAAACCTGCTGTCTGCGGACCATGCCAACATTCTATGCGAAGCGCGGCACAATGTCAATGCCGGCGGAGGTAGAGGCGTTTTGCCGTGTTGTGCTCCTCAAGCGTTTTGCTGAACACGGCGGTGCCGTCGGGTTTTGTAAGGTAATACAATGAAGAACTTTCGGTCGGGTTGAGAGCCGCCTCAATACTCTCCATTCCGGGGTTTGCGATGGGTCCCGGCGGGAGACCGCGATATTTGTACGTGTCGTACAAAGACCCCCGCGCATACTCAACGGTTGCGTCAACCTGCAGGGGCATGCCTATGCGCAAACGCGTCCACAGAATGCCCGCCCCCATTCTTTTTTCGTCGCGCGTCTTGAGTTCTTTTTCCAAGAGCGAGGCCATGGTAAGTATCTGGAATACGCTTTTTTTCCGGGCGGCCGAGGCGGCGCGAAGTTCTTGCGTCATTTTCTTCTCCATATTGAGGAGCATGTTCTCCACTATGGTTTGCGCGTTATCGGAAGGGGAGATTTCGTAGGTGTCGGGAAACAGATACCCCTCCAAACCCACGGTATCTGGTTTATCTTTCAGCACGGAAAACCTTTCGGCGTATTCTTCTTTATGTTGCGTTGCCGCAGTGAACGATTCTTTGGAAATGCCCGTTTTTGCCTCAAGAGCGAGAGCGATGTCTTGAATGTTCCATCCCTCTATGACTGTGAAACGCTCTTTTATAACCTCTCCCCTAAAGAATTTTTGGGAGATCGCGTAGGGGGTCATTGCGCGGCTTATCATATAATCCCCCGCCTGCAGGCGGTGCGCCGTGTTGGTGAGCATTAAAAACAGGCGGAACGGCGTCACAAAACGCACGAACCCAAGGTCTCTCAGGCGCAGAGAGATATCTTTTGCGCTCTCCCCTTTTTCAATACGAAAGATGGCCTGATCCGTTGAGTCCGTGTTGCCCGGAATGAACACGCCGATCCATATGCCGATTCCAAGCGCGAGCGCGCAGAGAAATGCCGCAGCCGAAGATTTATCCATGAATATTCCGTAAGCGCGCGCGGAGTTTCCAGCGCGTCCAGAAGCCAACGCGCTTGATAATAAGGATGCCGTTCAGATGGTCAATCTCGTGCTGGAATATGCGCGCAACGAGTCCGCTGACACTCCTTTGCGTTCTCTCTCCATTCACGTCTTGATATGCCACCGTCACGCGCGAGGACCGGCGTATGGGAAGAAATACCGATGGAATGCTCAAACACCCCTCCTCCTCCGTTTCTTCTTCTTTGCTTCTTTGCGTGATTTCCGGGTTGACGCAGACAAGCGCGCTCTCGCCGTCTTGCACAACAATGACGCGCAGGGAGACGCCAACCTGGGGGGCGGCAAGGCCTATTCCCTGATACGCCAGCATTGCCTCAACCATGCGGCTTCCCAGCTCTTGTATTTTTGGCGTTATTATTTCAACCCTCCGCGCTTTTTCTTGCAGAATGCGCGCGGG